>VFKF01000336.1 GCA_009885705.1 Nitrospira sp.
CGCAGCCGGAATGAGGACTTCCTCCGTCCCCTTGCGAACGACGAAGACGTGATTGTCCGGTATCTCTAAAATGGTCTCTACCACTCCAATCTCGTCGCCCCGCTCGTTCTCAACCGTCATCCCGATGAGGTCGCACTCAAAGTACACGTCCGCCGCCAACGTCGCAGCAGAACAACGCGGCACTTGGATCAATCCCCCGCGCAATGCGACGGCGCCTTCCGGTGTCGTCACCCCCACAAGACTCATAATATAGGTCGAGCCGGCACGCCGAACATGAGACACCGTCTTCTCAACGACCTGCCCCGTCGGCTCCAAAACCTGCACCTGCTTGAGCTGCTCCAGCCGGCCAGGCACATCGCTCAACGATCGTACCTTAAACTCGCCGCGCACACCGAAGTGGCGCTCGATTCTGCCGATCGTGATCAGATCTGCCTGAGCCGTGGTCACAGACTAGGCCACCTTCTTCTTTGCGGCTTTCTCTGCCGCTTTCTCTGCCTCAAACGTCTTCCACACGCCAGCACGGCGGAGAAGCGTCTTGACCGTCACGGTCGGCTGAGCTCCCTGGCGCAACCAGCTCAAGACCCGATCCTGCTTCAGCTCCGGCAGACCCGCCTCTTTCAAGGGATCGAAAATCCCGAGAATTTCCAGGAACCGCCCGTCGCGCGGCTTCCGTGAATCCGCTGCCACTACGCGGTAGAGCGGTCGCTTATGTCGTCCTGTCCTCGTCAATCTCAAATGAACAGCCACTAGAATCCTCCTTCTGTACAACACACTGTGATGATTGTGATCGCCCCTTACATCGAGCGCAGAAGTTGCGCCAACTGCCGGCGCCCTCCCGACCCTGCCATAACCTTGGCAATTTTCCTCGCCGAAAGAAACTGCTTAATCAACCGATTCACCTCTTCCACCTTCGTCCCGCTTCCACGCGCAATCCGCTTCTTTCTGCTGCCATTGATCAGGGTATGATCGCGGCGTTCACGAGTCGTCATCGAGTCGATCATGGCCGTGACTCGCTTCATCTCCCGTTCGGGCATCTGGCCATCCATCGCCCCCTTGAGCTTTTGGCCTCCCGGCAACATCCCGAGAATCTGGTCTAGCGATCCCAGACGGCTGACCTGCCCCAGCTGAGCACGGAAACTCTCCAGCGTGAACGTCTGGCTGCTCAGCAGCTTCTGCGCATCCTCCGCCTGCTCAAGCGTAAAGGTTTCTTGCGCCTTTTCGATCAGCGAGAGGACATCGCCCATGCCGAGGATGCGCGAGGCCATCCGATCGGGATGAAACAACTCCAACGCGTCCAGCTTTTCGCCCACACCCAAAAACTTGATCGGCTTGCCGGTCACGGCCCGAATCGACAACACCGCCCCGCCACGGGCATCGCCTTCAACCTTCGTCAGAATGACGCCCGTCAGCCCGATCCGTTGATCGAACTGGCTCGCCATCGTAACGGCATCTTGGCCGGTCATCGCATCGGCGACTAAGAGCACTTCGTGCGGTTGCACGGCAGCTCTCACCGCCACCAACTCTCCCATCAACTCATCGTCGATGTGGAGACGCCCACCGGTATCCAGCAGGACGAGATCGTATCCCTGCACCCGGCCACGCTCCACGCCAGCCTGGCAAATACGAACGACATCCGTGTGGGCCGCCTGAGCCGGATCCGCCCGATGCACGTCGATCTCGAGGTCACGCCCCAGACTCGACAACTGATCGCCGGCTGCCGGGCGCCGAGGATCTGCCGCAACCAGGAGCACCCGCTTCCCCTGCGCCTTAAAATACCGACCGAGCTTACCGCAGGTCGTGGTCTTGCCGGCACCTTGAAGCCCGACCATCATTATGATGGTGGGGGGATGCGAGGCGAGAGCCACCCCGGCTCGCTCGCTGCCCATCATCTCCCGCAACTCGTCCCAGACAACCTTGACCACCTGATGGCCAGGGGTCAAACTCTGGAGAACTTCCTGACCAACAGCCTTTACTCGAACCCGCTCGATGAAGTCCTTGACGATCTTGAAGTTGACATCGGCTTCGAGCAGCGCGAGGCGAACTTCCTTCAAGGCTTCCGCAATGTTCTGTTCAGTGAGGACCCCAGAACCGCGTAGCTTCTTGAAGATCTTTTCGAACTTTTCGCTGAGCGCGTCCAGCATAACGTCACAAAGAAAAAGGCAATCGAAGCCTTAACCCCAGATCTCCGATCACCTCGAAAATTCTAGCAAAAGAGCATCGGGGAGTCTAAATGACCTGGCAGGATGAAGTCAAGGGAGAGGAAGGCGGAGATATTATTGACATGTTCTCGACCTTTCGTTATGGTCCTACCGTTATCTCCGTGAGACTACGCAGACTTATGAGGCCGTTGTCGTGAGAAAATCACCCTGGATTCTCCTCATTTTCGTGCTCATCGGTGGACTCCTGGGCGGAGTATTGGGAGAAATCCTCAGAGTCATGGCTCCACAGGGCACCATTCAGGCGGTATTCGCCAGCAACTTCACCCCCGGCATCAATCCCCCGCTGACGATCGACTTGGTCCTCCTCAAGTTCACCCTCGGCTTTATCTTGAAGATTAACCTCCTCAGTCTCCTCGGGATGTTTCTGGGGATCTATCTCTACAAGAACGTCTAATCCTCAGGTTTCAGCTCTAACTCTCTCAACCTCAACGCTCGAATCTTGTTTCGGATCGTCGCAGCCCGCTCAAACTCCAGCTCTTTGGCGGCGGCCTTCATGTCCACTTCCAGCCGCTTGATAGCCTGCGCGGTGGACTCCTCTATTCCGTAGCTGGCCGGCGTCTCAGCCACTAAATCGAGTTGAACATAATTCAGCTCGGACACCGCATATTCGAGGGACAAGACATCCTTCTTGATACTTGTCGGCACAATGCCATGCTTGGCATTGTACGCAGCTTGAATCGTGCGCCGGCGCCCGGTCTCATCGATCGCCATTTGCATAGAGGCTGTTACTACATCGCCGTACAAGATCACGTGGCCACGAAGATTTCTCGCTGCCCGCCCAGACGTCTGGATCAATGCCCGATAGGATCGCAGATATCCCTCCTTATCGGCATCGAGGATCGCCACCAGAGTGACCTCAGGAAGATCCAATCCTTCGCGCAACAGATTGATTCCCACTAGCACGTCGAACGTGCCACGCCGCAAGTCCTGTAAGATCTCAGCCCGCTCCAATGTCTTAATGTCAGAGTGCAGATACCGGACCTTGATGCCGAGATCGTGATAGTACTCGCTCAAGTCCTCCGCCATGCGTTTGGTCAACGTGGTAATCAGCACTCGCCCGCCCTGCGCCACTTCAGCCCGTACTTCGCCGAGGAGATGATCGACTTGCCCTTTGGCCGGTCGCACCTCAATCACCGGGTCCATGAGACCGGTCGGGCGAATGATCTGTTCGACGATCTCTCCCGCCGCATGCCCCAACTCATAGGGGCCGGGGGTCGCGGAGACGCAGACCACCTGCGTGAAACAGCGCTCAAATTCGGCGAACTTGAGTGGGCGATTATCGACCGCCGACGGCAACCGGAATCCATATTCGACCAAGGTGCGCTTTCGTGAGTAGTCGCCCTCGTACATCCCACCCACTTGAGGAATCGTCGCATGGGACTCGTCCACGATCAGCAAAAAGTCTTTAGGGAAGTAGTCGATAAGGGTGGGGGGCTGCTCACCGGCCGCGCGGCCACTGAGATGGCGCGAGTAGTTTTCGATACCGTGGCAATAGCCCATCGCCCGGATCATCTCCAGATCGAACTTAGTCCGCTGCGCAATCCGCTGAGCTTCCACGAGCTGATTCTGTTTCTTGAAATAGGCGACGCGCTCGTCCAGCTCTTCTTCGATACCGGTAATCGCCCGCTCATACCGATCTGGCGCAATGAGGTAGTGTGTGTTCGGATAGATCGCGACCTTCGGCAGCTTCCCCAGCGACTTCCCCGTCAACGGGTCGATTTCATGGATGGCATCGACGACGTCACCGAACAGTTCGATCCGAACAGATACGGCGTCGCTCGAAGCGGGAAAAATCTCAATAACATCGCCGCGAGCCCGGAAGGTACCGCGGTGGAAATCCGTATCGTTACGGGCATACTGAATCTCGACTAATTTCGCCAGAATCTTTTCCCGCCTAACCTCCATCCCCTCTTCGAGGAACACCACCATCTCGTGATAGACCTCCGGCGACCCCAGTCCGTAAATACAGGAAACCGACGAGACGATCAGCACGTCGTTTCGTTGAAGCAGCGCAGACGTCGCCGCATGCCGCATCTGATCGATCGCGTCGTTGACCGATGCATCCTTAGCGATGTACGTGTTGCTTTGAGGAATGTAGGCTTCCGGCTGGTAGTAATCGTAGTAGCTGACGAAATACTCCACCGCGTTGTGGGGGAAAAACTGCTTGAACTCTTGATAGAGCTGACCGGCTAGCGTCTTGTTATGGACCAACACCAACGTGGGCTTCTGCACCTGCGCCACCACGTTGGCCATGGTAAAGGTCTTGCCGGATCCGGTGACACCGAGCAGCGTTTGATGCTTTCGGCCAGCCGTAATCCCGGCCACCAACTTATCGATGGCCTGACCTTGATCTCCGCAGGGCTTGAATGGGGCTTCGAGTTGAAACGGCGGCATGGAACGACCTTTCGGCCGTTATCTTACCATCGAAAACAGCATTGCGCACAGGACAGACAGTGGCGGAAGGACGAGACGCCGCCGGCCCCTTGCGGGAGCGGCGGCATCGGACCTCTTAGTATCGCGAATGTCTGGACGGCGCACCGACTGAGGCTCCTGGCCGATGAGCCGAGCCTCGGTTCTCACCCCCGTGGGATCGTCGACCAGTTGATTCCGCGCCTCGGCGGGGCCGCGCGCGAGGATCCTGATAGTCGCTGGCCGGCATCGGGGCCGGAGTCGGAAGCGGAACAAACACTGGAAGCGCGAGCTTCTTCGTCTCGATCTTCAACTGTCTCACCATGCGAAGATACTCTCGTTCTTCAGACTGAGAGAGAATCAAGAAGGTCGACCCTTCCTTCTCTGCGCGACCGGTCCGCCCGGTCCGATGGACATAGGAATTCGGATTGGTCGGCAATTCATAGTGAATCACCTGAACGACATCCTGAATATCCAAGCCTCTGGCTGCCACATCGGTCGCCACAAGTGAACGGATGTTGCCGGCCCGAAAGGCGCCAAGCGTCCGTTCCCGCTGCGCTTGGCTATGATTGCCGGTCAACGAACCGACCGAAGCCGGCTCGCCGCCTAAATGAGCAGCCAACCGCCGCACTTTATACTTTTGATCACAGAACACCATCGACCGCTCTCCACCCTTCATGGTCTGGAGCAAGGTATGAACAAGTTGTGTGCGGACCTGGTCTCCCGGTACGACATAGTAGGCATGCACGATCGTGGTAGGAGTGTTGATCCCAGGGTCGACAGAGATGCGCGCGGGATCGCGTTGCATGCTCTGCGCGAGCGTCTGAATATCTCCTGAAAATGTCGCGGAGAACAACAGGGTCTGGCGCTCAGCCGGGAGGAGACGAATGATCCGTTGGATGTCGCGCAGGAATCCGCGGTCCAACATCTGGTCGGCTTCATCCATCACGAGAAACGTCACACCGCCCAGCTTCAAGTGACCGGACCCTGCCAAGTCGAGCAACCGGCCTGGCGTCCCCACTACCACCAAAGGCGGCCGCTGCAAGGCACGGTACTGGCGCTCAATCGGCGTCCCGCCATACACCGACATGGAGGTCACGGACGCCGGAGCATACTTGCGTAATTCCATTTCAATCTGAAGTGCCAGCTCCCGCGTGGGCGCCAACACGAGAAACTTCGGTCCTGAAGAATGGCTGGGACCGGCAGACTTGACGTAGGGGCCCGGTGCAGGCACCGAGGCCTCCCGACGCATGACTTGTTCGATAATCGGCAACAAAAACGCGAGCGTTTTTCCGCTCCCAGTTTTGGCTTGCGCCATAATGTCCCGACCTTCCAGCGCCACGGGAATGGCAGCCTGCTGCACCGGGGTCGGTGTCGAGAGGCCTGCCTGTAACAGGCGCTGGGCAAGGGAAGGCTGTAGATTCATATCAGCAAACGTAGACATAGAACTCCTTGTACGGGGCAAACTTCCTGGGACTGCACGGTCCGGCCTGATCAGAGGGCCGAGAAACGCATCGAGATGATGGGCAATTCAAGGAAGGAAAAGCGGGGCTGCCTGATAGGCAGCCCCGACGTGTCAAACACTCGTAACGGATTAGTACCGGTCGCCGCCTCGGCCACCACCACCACCACCGGTGCGCGGTTCCTGAGGGCGCGCTTCGTTGACGGTCAACGTGCGACCACCCAACTCCGTGCCGTTCAATGCGGCAACTGCCGCCTGCGCTTCTGAATCCGAGGACATTTCCACGAATCCGAACCCGCGGGACTGGCCGGTGAACTTATCTGTGATGATTCTGGATGAAGCGACCGCTCCATGAACAGCAAACAAATCGCTCAGCTGTTGTTCAGTTGTGGAATACGGCAAACCACCGACGTAAATCTTAGAACCCATTGGGCTCCTCCTTTGAGAATATGTGTTGTCTTGGACTTGAGATCAAAGTGAGGAAGGAATGGGCCGAAGACGCAAACACCATGGCGGCTCAAGGCTGGCTTCCGATCAAATTCCTACACAAAACCAAAACAACATCTGTCTGAGGCCTTGTCACTCTCTGTGGTATCACCACCAGGCCTTGCGCGATGACACACAGAGGGCACTCTACTCCTCAGCCCTCTCAAATGCAAGCGATGATGCAAGCCTGCGCAATGCCGTGCGGCAATCTAATAGGCCGCGGGGGAGGAAAGCGGACGCTGAGAAAACAGAGGGATGGCGTGCAAGCTGTCAAAATCTAACGCGCTTTGGCCGCGAACCAGAAGCCCGACTTGACCGATCGCCAGAGACTGATCCTCAACCGTGACGGCAAGTTGTCCATCGAAAAATGCTTCGATAAAATCCTTACTGATGATCGTATTGCGCTGGATTCGCAACGAGTGCCAGGGAACCGCTTTGGGCGTAATCGCCGATCGTCCGAGCCTCGTCTCCTGCCCATCGACGATCCGACTGACGTCCAGCGTCTTCGCCGCAAGATTCACCACCACCGCATAGAAATGCGTGGCATCCTTTACCCCGAACACGATTCCGCCCACTCCCGTCGCCGCATCGAGCGGAAATCGCAGTCTGACCGACACATCTGGATATTCGTACTGAAACCCGTTGGCAACGATGAGTCGATAGCAGGTCACGGCCTGACAGGATGAGGTCACGGCGAGGATGTTGGAGATCGACGGGGCGTCGGGGTCTGACTTAATTGTCCAGTCCGCAACCGGCCCCTCGCCAAAACCCAGCATCGCAAATCCGAGAGGCGCCTCGCCGGGCTTTTGCTGATCGAACGTCCACCGATTAAACAAGCCCTCTCTGGCTTGATCTTTCAGGTTGACTTCTTTTTCCGTCTGGCTCTCTGCCTGAATGGCATGGGACCGCTCGACAGAGACCCCCCACTCGCCAGCCATCACAGCCACGGCAAGGAATACCGCCATAACACAGACAGGTTTGCGCGTCATTGAACTCCCCTGTTCATTCACCTCGATCCTCTCCATCTGCCTCCTACTTCGGCGACCGTTTCTTCATATCGAGGATATCCTGCTGAAACCGGTCGCGCGCCGCCGAGATGGCTTTTCTTCGTTGCCAACGATCCAAGGTCCACCAACGAAGACGATCGCGAAACTTCACGATCGGCGGTTGCGCGCTTCCACCAGGCGCATGCTGAAACTCATAGCCCTTATGCGACTCGCGATTGTCAAAAAAACGACGGTAGAGATGATCGTAAAGCCCTTTCCCCGAATCACCTACACTCACAGTACCCTCCCTACAATAACAGGTCCAATTGCTGGCTCTCCGTCACCGGAGGCGAGCAGGTCTGCCGCTGACAGACATAGGCCGTCGGCTGCCCGTTTATACTCGTCTTCCCCGCGGCCAGCGGCAAGTCGGACTCTCCAGCACGAGCGGCTTCGACCACGAGCACCGCACGATTCGGCAGGTAGCGTCGATGGACCGTCGCGAGCAACGATTCCGTCATCGCCTCACCGCGTGTGCCGACCACAACAATTTCTTGCGGCGTCGTCAGGTACAAGTCCAACGAGCAGAGCAGCGCAGATGCGCCATAGGCGTTATGTTCCACGACGCTCCGGAACACCTGGAACTGGCGTTCAGCCAGATCATGATACCGCTGCTCTCTGGTGAAAGAGAAGAGCCGCAACAAGACCGAGGCGACGATGGCGTTACCGGAAGGGATCGCGCTATCGGTCCCGGACTTCATGCGATGGAGCAGGGCTTCGTGATCGCGGCTCGTATAAAAACACCCACCAGCCGCCTCATCCCAAAATCGGTCCAACAAGCTGTCTGTCACGTCGCGCGCCTGATCCAGATACCACCGGTGCGACGTCGCTTCAAACGCATCCAACAAGGCGGCAGCCAGACAGGCCGCGTCGTCTAAATAGCCGTTCAGGCGCCCCTGTCCTGCTGTAACCATCCGATAGACTCGCCCGTTTTCGACCGCATAGTCGAGCAGGAAGGTGAGCGCCCGTTCTGCCGCCGCCAGATAGGCAGGAGTCCCGAACGCATGATAGGCATCGAGATAGGCGGACACCATCATCGCATTCCAACTTGTGAGAATGTTGTCGTCCCGCTGCGGCTTCACGCGTTGCTCCCGTGCGGCAAGCAACTTCACCCTGGCAGGCCGCAACAACGCCTCCACCTCCTCCTGTGCCTCAGAGGTGAGCTGTGCATCACCCAGCCGATTCAACACATTCTTACCTTCGAAATTGCCGCTCCCTGTCACGCCATAGTGCCGGCAGAACTGCTCAGCCAATTCAGCGCCCAGCACCGAGGCAATCTCTCGCGGCTCCCAGACAAAGTAGACTCCTTCATGCCCCTCGCTGTCGGCATCCTGCGCGGCAAAAAACGCACCATCCGGATGCGTCAGTTCACGGCGCACGTACTCCAGCGTCTCTTCCACAACTTCACGAAACCGAGGCTCTTTGGTCAGACGCCATCCATCGAGATAGATCCTCACCAACTGGGCATTGTCGTAGAGCATCTTCTCGAAATGCGGAATCAACCATTGGCCATCCACGGAGTAACGATGGAAGCCGCCACCGAGATGATCGTAGATTCCTCCAGCTGCCATCGTTCTCAGCTGCAAGAGCACGTGCTCTTGATGGGAAGGGTCTTTTGTCCGGGCCGTCTGACGCAGCAACAAGTTGAGCGGGGGGACCGTTGGAAATTTCTGACCCTCCCCGAATCCGCCATGGACCGGATCGAAAAACTGTCCTAAATTCTTCGCCGCCTCATCGAGCAATCGATCCGTCAAGGGATCGCCCGACGGCTTCGGCGTACCGACTCGCAGCAACCCGGCTTTCACCTTGTCCACATTCTTACGGACATCGTCGCGATGATTCCGGTAGGCCTCGACGACCCCGTTCATGACCTCGGGAAATCCCGGCAAGTTGTAGCGGGGCGCTGGCGGAAAATACGTGCCCCCGTAAAACGGTTCTTGATCGGGCGTGAGAAACATCGTCAATGGCCACCCACCACCCCGTCCCAAAAACACTTGCGCGGACTTTTGGTAGATATCGTCCAGATCCGGGCGCTCTTCGCGATCGACCTTCACGTTGATAAAGTGCCGGTTCATGAGCTCGGCAATCTGGACATTATCGAAGCATTCATGAGCCATGACATGACACCAATGGCAGGCCGAATACCCGATGGACAACAAAATCGGCTTGTCCTCTGCTTTCGCCCGCGCCAAGGCTTCCTCGCCCCAGGGATACCAGTCTACTGGATTCATCGCATGCTGCCGCAGATAGGGGCTGGATTCGGCAATCAGCCGATTGGGGGAACGGTCTGTTGTCGCTAAGTCTGTCATCGATTGTCTATCCTTGTGAACGGGCATAGTACATGGCCGCAAAGCCGCTCTGCAACGGACCTGTCAGGCTATGGTATAGTCCTGCTGCACCTCGAAAGGCTCACCCTATGCACGGCTCAACGTATCACGATTCTCGCCCCTGCATTGTCGTCACAGGCCTGGGAATTCTCCTCGTTCTGTTCTCTTTCGGTACTCCCTGCTCCGCGCAATCCGAGGAACATCATCCTGCATGGCTTCGCGCCCTCGACAGCCTCTCCCGTGAACGTATGCTCGCCGACATCACCATGCTCAGCAGTCCTTCATTCAACGGCCGCCAAACAGGCACGGTGAACGATGCCAGCTCGGCGGCATGGATTACGAGGAGGTTTTATGAATCAGGGCTCTCACCCGCAAATGCCGGCCTCCATCCATTCATGCCCAGGGGGTCGGACCCTGGAGTCTCCAGCGGATTGATGACCACAACGGTCACAGCGTCGACCATTGCACCGGAGCCCGTCCTCCGTATTTCATCGGGCAGTGACTCCCTCATCCAGCAACTCGGGACAGACTATCTCCCCATCCTCGATTCACCCTCCGCTGAAGTGCGTGGGCCAATCGTGTTTGTGGGTTATGGAATCGTCGATGCGACGCAAGGTATCGACGACTACGCCATAGTCGACACGACCAACGCCATAGTCCTTTTCCTCCGCGGCACGCCCACTCATTACAAGGGAACCGTCAGCCATGCAGACAAGGTGCGATTCGCACGACAGAAAGGCGCAATCGGCTATCTCACGGCCACTGGACCGATGCTCAGCTCCTATGAGTCACGCCGTGGCGTCACGGGAAAACCCGGAGCCTTTCAAGGCCTCTCTCCTCGATCGGACACCATCCCAGGGGCCTGGATCAGTACCGGTCTCGCCTTGCAGATCCTCGCCGCTCCCGATCGGGCACAACCAAGCCGGCTGCAGGTCTTGCAAGAACAGTTGAATCGCTCCCCTGCCGTGCAATCCATCAACACCGGCCGCTACGCCTCTCTCGATTGGCAGACTCGCCAAGAAGAAGGCGTCCTCATGAATGTTCTCGCCCTCTTGCCTGGGAGCGATCCGCAGAAGGCACATGAGGTCATTGTGATCGGTGCGCATCGTGACCATTTCGGACGGCAGGCAGGCCTGCTCTTCCCCGGCGCCGACGATAATGCCTCCGGCACGGCCGTGATGTTGGACGTCGCCCGCGCCATGGCCACAGCTGGCACACGAAGCAAGCGGACGGTCTTGTTCGTCTCGTTTAGCGGAGAAGAGCAGGGACTCATCGGCTCTCGGCTCTTTCTCC
>VFKF01000204.1 GCA_009885705.1 Nitrospira sp.
CCCGTCAGTGGCTTCGGGAAAAAATACGTCGATTTGTGCGGCATCCGTTCGCCGGCCGTCGCGACGGCTTGTACTTCGCTGACCTTCGTGGCATTGAGCAGCAAGGCTCCGGTTCCCGTTCCCTTCGCGACCCAATCCAAGGCTTCATGGTCGTCCTTCGTGTAGAGGATGGCCTCTTGGTCCTGTTGTGTCGGACAGAGTGCCGTCACGACGAGTTGTTGGAGCAGAGACACGTCGAGCTTGGTGCGGGGAGAGGCTTGCGCGTTCGGACGATGTGAGGCTTTCAGCGTCAAGGTGATGTAGCGGCTGTCTCCCTTCAGCGCGAGCCCGAACACCGGCACGGTGCGTCCATTCGTCCGCATCGCCTCGATAAATGTTGCGCGCGTGGCTGTTTGCGTGGCCGCAGTGAACGGAAATTCCTGCAGGTCGAACGTGGCGCCCAGCAATGCCTGCACACGATCATAGGACGGCAGCGCCGTCGTCGTGACCCGATGGGTCGGGAGCACGGTCAAGCCCGGATCTTCGAGGGAGGTCAACAGCATCAGCACACCGTCGAATGCCTGGAGGCCTGCCGGCGCTCCGGCCTGTTGCCGGCGGAGTCTCTGATAGTTCAATGCGGTTTCGTAACGATGGTGGCCGTCTGCAATGAACAGCGGCTTGCTGCGGAGGGTGTCGACCGCCTGTGTGACGACGGCTGGGTCTGTCACCGCCCAGAGTTGCTGACGGAATCCCACATCGTCGCGAAAGTCGATATCGGCCAGCTTCCCTTTAACCGCCGTTTCCAGCAGTCCCAGGACCGTATTTTGAGGATCGGAGTAGAGCGACCAAATGGGGCTGAAGTTGGTCTTGCAGGCTTCGATGAGATTCAGCCGATCGGTCTTCGCCGCCGAGCGCGTATTCTCGTGCGGGTAGATGTGGCCCGAGTCGAGCGCTTCCAGTTTGACGGTGGTGAGAAATCCCTTCAGGGTCTTCGTCGGTGAACCGGCTGGAGCATAGGGCGGCAAGTATTCGATCGTATGGTAGTAGAGGGTCGGTTGCGCATCGCGTTTGAGCGCCCCGCTCGTGAGCCAGTCGCGAAGAGTCGAAGCCGCGCGGGTATATCGATTGTGAGCCGGACCGTCGCCCGGCTGATCGAGTCCAAGTTCCAGGCGGATGATGTTCTGCGGATGGCGATCGTGCAGGGCCTTCTGTCCGGCCGCATCGATGATGTCGTACGGTGGCGCCACCACCTGTTTGACATCGCCAACAACCGTTGCATTGTACCTGGTGCCGTGAAACGGGATGATCGTCGACATGGCGAAATCCTCTACTCCGTAAGTGGTTGAAGCCGTTGCGGCGCAGCGGCCAGAAGAATGGAGCCGTTCACGCTCCGCGGTGCCTTCCAACGCCCCATGGCGTGGGAGACGCGGGAGGAACGGCTATCGATCGCGGGTAACCATATAATCGGCGGCCACCGAAAGGGCTCGTTTGGCCGTACTGTCTTCGAACTGACCGAGTTCTTGTTGCGCCGAGGCCACGTAGGTTCGGGCGCGATCCATGGCATGGGCAATCGAGCCGAATTCTTCCATGAGGCGAATCAGCCGTCCGAGGTCTTCTTCCGTCAGCGTTCTGGTTTCCATGCGGTCGATGATCATCTGCCGGTCCTGCTCGGAGCAATGACGCAGCAGATGGAGCAG
>VFKF01000352.1 GCA_009885705.1 Nitrospira sp.
GCTCAGAGAGCCGGTAGAGGGGTTTCACCTTCTTAGCAAAGCCTGCTACTGAGGCCGGCAATGAGGGGCCCTGCTTATCGAGATATTCTTCCTGCCAATGCAGTACGTTTCCTAGGAGTCTGGCCGCTTCGTCGTCGAGATTATGGCCCGTAGCCATCACATCGTACTCCTGCTCGATCGCCACTCGATTGAACTGGTAGCGTTTGATCGTGCCGCATGTAGAGCAGGTCGGGCGATGGATGAGCATGGCCAGTTCCTTGATCCCTGCGCCGGCCTCCTGTTCGACGGTGTGGAGATGCAGCTTGGCTCCATGGGAAGCGGCAACCGCCTCGGCAAACTTCGTCACCTTGGCATGGGATTGTTCGGAATAGGCTCCGATGCCGAGATTCACGTAGAGCGCGTCGGCGCGATAGCCCAGCTTGAGCAGAATGTCCCAGAGCGCCAGGCTGTCTTTGCCGCCTGACACAGCGACGAGAATCCGTTCCTCTTTGCCGAACATCCATTCCGACTTGATCGCCCGCGCCACCTGATCGTGCACGAAGCCGTTGAAGCAGCCTTTGCAGAAGGCCGCATTGTGGCGGGGGAGGCCGATGACCGCTTTGGTTTTACATTTGGTGCAGTTCATTTTTCTTCAAGCGATCAGCTTTCAGCAATCAGCTATCAGCCTAAGAATTCGGACTCTTGGCTGATGGCCGAACGCTGAAGGCTGACAGCTATCCTCCTGAGATCACCGGTCTGATTTCGATCTGATCGCCCTCGTACAGCATCTCGTCTTCGGTCACGAGGTCGTCGCCTTTGATCACGAGATGTGCCTCGACGACGAGATTCAACTCGCGCAGGAGATCTTTGACCTTCTTGGGGCCTTTGACTTCAACGGTTCTTGCTGGATGGCTGAGTTGGACTTGCATGGGGGGATGATAAGGCCGGCATTGGCAGGATTGCAAGAAAGCATTCAGCCATCAGTGCGGGACCTGGAATGATTTTGCAGCTGAAAGCTGATGTCTGACCGCTGATAAACTTAAATTCCCGCTTCCCGTAAAAACTTCGCCGATTCTTCCGGCGCCACAGGGTTGATATAGAATCCCGTGCCCCATTCGAAGCCGGCCACTTGGGTCAGTTTTGGAATGATTTCGATATGCCAATGGTAGAAGTCCCCAGTCTTCTCGTGGAGGGGGGAGCTATGCAAGATGAAGTTATAAGAGGGGTTGGCCAGGACCTTGTTCATGCGTCGGAGTGTTTCGGAGAGAATCGGCGCGAGGAACTCGAATTGGGTCTTTTGGCTTTCTTCGAAGTAACCGGCATGGCGTTTGGGGAGAATCCA
>VFKF01000334.1 GCA_009885705.1 Nitrospira sp.
CTCGCGGCGAGATCTTTTAACGCCCGAGCGAGATCGTCCGCGTTAGTCGGGCAGCCCCGCTGATCTCCCACCACTTCCAGGAATGGCTTCTCAACGGCCAACTTCATCATCGTCTTCACGAAATTATTCCCCGCATGCCCATAGAGCCAGGCCGTTCGAACCACCAAGCTGTTGGGGCAGCCGGTCAACGCAGCGATTTCCCCCGCTCGTTTGGATTGCCCATAGACATTGATTGGATGAGGCACATCCTCTTCGCGATAGGGAGTTGTCTGCGTTCCATCAAAGACATAGTCCGTCGAAACATAGATCAATCGTGCATTAAGCGTCGCCGCGGCACGGGCCACAAAGGTGGTGCCTTGAGCGTTCACCGCCATCGCACGTTCAGGCTCACGCTCAGCCCCATCGACATTCGTATAGGCACCGACGTGCAGGATGACTGAGGGCCGGGCAGCCACGATCTGGGATTCACAGTCAGAATGCGAGAGATCAAACTCAGGCAGGTCCTTGAGGATCAGATCTTCTCCCAGGAGGGCCTGCTGGAGCGCGTGACCTAATTGTCCTTGAGCACCGGTGATTAGGATACGCATCTTAGAATGAAGTTCGAGGTTCACGGTACGATGTTCGAAGTTAACAAGATTCAGTGGCTCTAGTACGACGTTCGCGGGTCACAAGCAACTCAACTTCGAACATCGAACTTCGAACCTTCTTTGAGTCGTTCCCCATACTGCTGCTCATAGTACTGACGAAATTCACCTGACTTGATCGAACGCCACCAGTGTTCATGCTCCTGATACCATTGAATGGTCGCACGCAGCCCCTCTTCAAATGGCACGACGGGACTCCACCCTAATCGACGTAACTTATTGCAATCCACCGCATAGCGGCGATCATGCCCCGGTCGGTCCTGTACCAGTCGAATGAGATCCCAAGATTTTCCAAGATGGCCGACAATCTGTTGGGCCACGGTGATATTTTCCCGCTCATTCCCCCCGCCGACATTGTAAATCTGTCCTGGTTCACCCTGTAGAAAAACATGCTCAATAGCGGAACAATGGTCCTGCACGGCCAGCCAATCGCGGCACTGACGCCCATCTCCATAGAGAGGGAGGGGCTGGCTGTCGATCGCATTGGTGACGAACAGCGGGACGAATTTCTCCGGATACTGATTCGGCCCATAGGTATTGCTGCCTCTTGTTACCATCACAGGAAACCGATAGGTCGTCCAGTAGCTCAGAGCCAAGAGATCGCCGCCGGCTTTGCTGGCAGAATAGGGACTCCGTGGAGCCAGGCAATCGCTCTCAACCGACATCCCCGTCTCGACGCTGCCGTAGACTTCGTCGGTGCTCACTTGCAGAAATCGCTGGAGACCGGCACGACGGGCTTCTTCAAGCAGTACGCCCGTCCCTACCACATCGGTCCTGGCAAAGGCCCCCGGATCGAGAATAGACCGATCCACATGGGTTTCCGCTGCGGCGTTGATCACCCCTTCGATTCGATGTTCACGAAGGAGCCGTTCGACCAAAGGCAGATCGCCAATGTCGCCATGCACAAACGTATGGCGGGCATGGCCCTCGATCGCCTTGAGATTTGCGAGATTGCCGGAATATTTCAGCGCATCGAGATTCACCACCTCATGGCCGCCTTCAAGAACCAGGCGACGGACAAGATGTGACCCGATGAAACCGGCCCCGCCGGTTA
>VFKF01000249.1 GCA_009885705.1 Nitrospira sp.
CCGGTTCGATGCGCTTTTTGCGATCATCAATCAAATCAGGATCGGTCAGACCGGCCATGCGATGCTGTTCAGTGCCGATGGACAGCCGCTCATCTGTCCGATTCTTCCCCGTCAGGCCCATCGTATTCCTGCGCCTCTCATGACCATGATCGTATCCAACGATCCGGGATGGGGCATCGCCGAGGACGATGGACATGGCGCTCGCGACACCGTAGTCGGCTTCGCGCCAGTCCGTGGTCTTGGTGTGCCGGGCGATACTTGGCATGTCTTTGTCCGGCAACAGCCTGCTGAAAGTTACGCACCGATCAGGGATCAGCTCCGCAATCTCGCAATCATCGGCTTCGTCATGTTCGGACTTTTGTGGGCCATCGGCCGTTATGTGGCAGCTAGAATTGCCCGTCCGATTCAAACGCTGCAGGCGGGGGTCGAGGCAATCAGCCGCGGTACCTATGGGGGACCGCTCGATATTCGAACGGGAGACGAGTTTGAGGAATTGGCGACGGCGGTGCATCGGATGGCAGACAAGCTGAACGCGTCCCATGCCGAAATGGAAACGTTGAACAACGATTTGACCAGGCGGGTGGAGGAAAAGACCACCGAGGTCACTCGCCACATGAAGCAGCTCCATCTCTCCGAACGTTTAGCGACGCTTGGCAAGGTAGCGAGCGGAATTGCCCATGAAATTAATAATCCCTTAGGCATCATGCTCAATCGGATTGAATGTATCGAAGCGGAAGCCTCTGATCTGAAGCTGCCGGCGGAGATGCAACGCGATCTTCTGGCGATCCGGTCTCAGGCCGACCGGATCAGTCGGATCACGAAGAGCATGTTGGCCCTCTCGCATGGCTCCGCCACGACGCTGAAGCCGATCGATGTGAATTGTGTGCTTCGCTCCTGTCTGGACCTCGCGAGGGAACGGGCGGCGACCCAGGGGGTCCGCCTTGAGTCTGTCGTCTCTTCCGATGTGCCGGCGATCATGGGCGATCGTGACCGTTTGGAAACAGTGGTCCTCAACCTCATCAACAATGCGATCGATGCCGTGCGGGGATGTGGCCGTGAAGGGGTGGTGACGGTTCAATCGGATCGGCTGCGGCGCGAAGGGGAAGAGTGGGCCGCGATTACGGTGACCGACAATGGGCCCGGCATTCCCGAAGAGATCCTCGGCCGTATTTTCGATCCGTTCTTTACGACGAAGGATGCCGGTCAAGGGACGGGGCTTGGGCTGTTTTTGAGTTATGGTATTGTGTCCGATCATCGGGGGCGCTTGGAAGTTGCGAATGGAGAGGTGGGGGCCGTGGCGACGGTGATCTTTCCCGCACTCGCGATCGTGTCCGAAACATCTCAGGAGGCCGGATGGGACATGCAGGCAAAATACTGATCGTCGACGACGAAGTCGAAGCGCTCGAAAACTGCCGTCGCATTTTGAGCCGGCTCGGCCATGAATGTTTGACGGAGCACGATCCGGTTCGTGCGCTGAATGTCGTGCAACAAGAAAGGCCAGGCCTTGTGCTCACCGATTTGCGCATGCCGGGTCTGAGCGGCATCGATGTGCTCAACGCGACGAAACGGTTCGATCCGACCATCAAGGTCGTTCTGATGACGGCCTTTGCAACCGTGCAAACCGCGGTATCCTCCATGCGGCAAGGGGCGCTGGATTACATCCTGAAACCCTATACGAGCAAGGATCTTGAGGACGTCGCGCACCGGGCGTTCGAGGAGTCGCCGCGGCAGAATCTGTCTCCGGTCCTTGCGCGAGCGAAGCATCCGTTGCGGCAGATTGTGGGCAAGAGTGTGGCCATTCAATCCGTCTTGAGTCTGGTCAATAAGGTGGCCAGGACGGATGCCAACATTCTGATCTATGGGGAAAGCGGAACAGGCAAGGAGCTGGTGGCCCGCGCGATCCATGATCATAGTCAGCGAGCGAATAAGCCGTTTGTGCCGGTGGACTGTGTTTCCATGCCGGATGCCTTGTTGGAGTCGGAGCTGTTCGGGCATGAACGGGGCGCATTTACCGGGGCCCACACGGCTAAAGCCGGTTTGTTTGAAACGGCCCATGGCGGCACGGTGTTCTTGGACGAAGTCAGCGGGATGAGCCAGACGCTGCAATCGCGTTTGCTCAGAGTGTTGCAAGAGCGCCAGTTCAGGCGGGTCGGCGGAACTCGGTATATCGACATCGATGTGCGAGTGATAGCGGCTTCGAACCGGGATCTGGCGGAGGCTCAGAAGAAGGGCGAGTTTCGAGAGGATCTCTATTATCGCCTGAACGTCATTCCCATCGTTCTTCCCTCCTTGCGAGAGCGGGAGGGAGATATCGAAGTGTTGGCGCGCGAATTTTTGCAGCGTTTCATGCAGCAGCATCGAACGGCTGCCGGTGTCATGCCGACCTTCGAGCCTGCGGCGGTCGCGGCCTTGATGAGCTATAGCTGGCCCGGCAATGTTCGGGAGCTTCAGAACGTGATCGAACGGGCGGCGGCGTTGGCCGACGGCCCGGTCATCCGCTTGGAACATCTGCCCTCGAACCTGCGGCTCGCTTCGTCCGAGGATTCCTCCATGGAAGGAGGATCCTACAAGCAGGTCAAACAAGAAGTGGTTCGTTCGTTCGAGCGTAACTTTCTGCTCGAGCTTCTTCAGCGCCACCAGTGGCACATGAGCAACGCGGCCCAGGAAGCCGGTGTGGACCGTAAGACGATCGAGCGCATGGTGAAGCGGCATGGCCTGCGCGAGCCGTGTTAAGCGCTCCGTAGTTTATGGAGAAACTGATTTTTGCGCCAGAGGGCTGACCGCGTGTTGATCGCGTCCGGGCCGATAGGTCTCCAGCATCTTCGTGATGGACGGCAGCAGGCCTGCCTCTGCCGAGAGCGGCGCCTTGATCCGCACCCCCCGGCCTTCGTTCCGTCCTAATGAAAACAGGTGTACTTCCAGCATCGATGTCTGGTGCTCGTCCTGGTACGTGAAGGCCAGGCGTTTGGCCGGGAATCCGGCCAGTGTCGTGTCCTGTTCTTTCTGCCAGGTTAACGCAACCTTCTTTTTTCCGAACAGGTCGGTGATGATGCGCCGATGGGCGGCGGTAAATTCGTCGAGCGTCTGTCGCTTGTCCTGGCTCGAGCCCTCCACGAGGTTCATGTGGCCGGAGAGGGCGACAAGGCTCTGCTCGATCGGCGGCTGGAAGATGATGCCACTGCCGTCCGGCAGCGGGTTGCCGAGCTTCCAGGTGGCGGGATAACGAACGGAAAAGCCGAAGCGGGCGTTCGTGTAGCTTCTCCATGCCAGGCTTTCTTGCTCAGGTGGGGTGGCCGGAAGCGCCGGGGTTGTCGTGCCGAGGTTGACCCCGATGATCAGCAACAG
>VFKF01000518.1 GCA_009885705.1 Nitrospira sp.
ATCCGTAGCGGGGCCTTTCTCCAACAATGTTGGTCGGTCCATCCGCTCTGTCTGAAGGTCAAGCGCGTTGAGCCGGAGCGTATTGTCGTGCTGACCTGTAGTTCCTGCCGCATGGTGCATCGGGTGACCACCGATGCGGTGACCAGGCTGGATGCGACAGGGGATTCCGCGTCGCCAGTGATCGACCCTGCGCAGCCGGACGGACTTCCGGCGCTCAAGAACTGTATGGGGACCCATGTGTCTGCGCTATCGGTCCGGGAGATGGATGTGTTCGAGGATGCGCTGTGGGTGCGATGTGCGGAATGCCGAGCGCAATACGATTTGACGGTCTCCCAGTTCGAAACCCATCAGAAGTAGCCGACCCCGTTTGGGCCGTTCCCTCTCTCGCAGGCTGTGGCGCCCCTCCAGTTTGTGCCCAAATGCAACTCTGATTGTAGGAGTGGTGCTGGTGCAGGAATGATTCGCAGGATGCTCAAACAGGCTGTCCAGCAAGGCCGCAGCCGAGGAGAGCACTGGAGGCGTAGCCCTGGGGCTACGTTGAGGATGCTTTCGAGGCGAGAACGACGCTGGCGGACTGTTTCAGCATCCTGCTAGCCGATTGATGACTATGCCTTCTCAATTCACAGCGGAAGAGACGACCTTACTGGCCGACCAGTCTTTCTTTCGCGCCAAGGCGCAGATCATGGCGAAGATGCGTCACTCGCTTTCAGCCACGCATGCTGGTTTGAAAGAAGAAGTCTTGTCGACCGCGCTCGTGACCCCGCCGGGCTTCAATCAGGCTGCCTGCCAATTTGTGAAGGGTGAGCATCTCGAATCCTTTCCCTACCAATATCTGGATTTCCCGAAATACTTTCACGACTCGAATGTCTTTACCTTTCGGACGCTTTTTTGGTGGGGGCATCATGTCGTCTGTGCTTTGCTGTTGGAGGGGGAGGGGATCAAGCAACATAAGGCTAGGATCGTGGACCGGTTTCATCAGCTTGCTGGACAGGGGTTGGAGCTGTCCCTGGCGCCGACCCTGTGGGAATGGAAACGTGGCGAGGGGTATACGTTGCCGATCACCCATGATCGCAAGGCGCAGATTGCCGCCGTGTTGGCCGAACGGTCATTCTTGAAGATCGTCCGTTTCCTGTCCTTCACCGATCCCAGGGCTCAGTCGGGCCAGGTGCCGGAATTCAGCCGCGAGACCTTCCGGGCCATCCTGCCGATCGTGACCCGCTCGTTGTGATATTTGTCTATGAATCGCAACTTGGGTAGACTGGACTCGCTTCAACGGCATGGCGCCAATCGCAAGGAGGATCAATCGTGATACAGACAAGTGGACGACTGGGCATCGGTGTCCTATGTGCGGCAAGTCTCTTGATGGGAACCGGCTGTGCTGGGAGCGGGAAAACGTTTTATCTGGATCTGCAGCAGAAACAAGCGGCGGCGCAGTATATGGAGCCGGAGCCGGTCAAGATCGTGATCGAGTCGTTCGAGGATCGGCGGCTGGAGAAAAACCGGCTCGGGCTGCGGACTCATTTATGGGGCGGTGTGACGTATTTTAATGTGGCGGGAGAGCGGCCGGGAGATGTGGTGGCCCAGGCCCTTGCCGATCGTCTGAAGGCGCGGGGATGGAAGGATCGGCCCTGGACGGTGCGGGTCGTATCCAATGGGGCCGCATCGACTGTGAACGATGCCGACATTGTCATCAGCGGGCAGTTGCTCGATTTTTCCGCCAACGCGAAGAGCCGGATTTTCTCCACGGCGATCAACACGAGTAGCAAGCTGGTTATCACCGCGAAAAATCTTGGCGACAAAAGTTCGACGACCAGATCGGTCGAGGGGGCGCAGCGCGATACGGTGGTCTGGTTCAGCGAAGAGGATGTGCGAGATCTGATGTCGGCAACGTTGAAGGACGGGATCGATCGGTACCTGGCCGATACGACGATCGAGCAGAAGGCCTTGCGGCCGGCGCGTTGATGGGTGTGTGGGAAGAGGTGATCCATCGTGCGTGAACGTCGTTGGGAAACGACGACCCCGCTGACCTTTGGACAGGTGCTCGCTGTGGGCGAACGGCTGGCTGCGTTGGGATTGAAGCCGGCAGTGCCGGCCAGAGACGTCATCTGTTATATCGAAGAATGGACGGTCGAGGCGCCTGAGGATTTCGATCAGCTGGACGCCTGGCCCACGGAAGATGAGACCCTGATCCATGTTCGCGAGGGGTGGCGCGGCGATTTTTTTCTCCTGGCCGGAGCCTATCACACCGTGTACCAGCGGTATCAGGACGTCGGCACGTACTGCTCGATCAGCCATCCTTGGCGCATTCGCGATCCGCTGCGGCTGCACGATCCCCGCAGCATGCTCTGGCTGGGATTTCGCCATGCCCATTCGTTTATCCGTGTCCGGCTCCAAACGAAAGAGGTCATCACTCCCGGGGAGACGCGCGGCGACGCCGAGCGGGCACAATGGCTGGAGGAACGGCGCACGGCGTTCCTCGAAGCGATTACATTGCTGGAGCTTCCCGTCGAGACATCGGTCGAGAAGGGCCAACTGGTGTTGCGTCCGGTCGACCCTTCCGTGCCGTTCTTCTGTTCATGGCCCGATGCCTTCGGGCCCTGTCAGCTTGAATTTAATACCTCAGACGCGTACGAGTTTCTGGTGCCGTCCAGTAAACTAGCTGAGACCTCTGCTCCGGAACCGGCCAGCGTCCGTGCCTATCTGACAGGTTTCTCCGAGGACGCGCTGGTCGATTTCCAATCGATTGATCCGCCTGCCCGTTCCGTCTATCGCTGCTCGGTCCATTGTCCGTTGGATGACTTGCCGGAGATTCGTGCTGTAATCGAGCCGGATGGCCGCCTCTACAGTACGCTCTGTGAGTTTCAAACCAGGGAGCTGCTTCCGAATGGAGAGGATGCCTCCGCCATTATCGGGATCGTGGGCAACGAAGCGGGGTTCCACATCGAGGTTCGCTTGAACCGGGCTCCGCTGGGCGAAGATCTGATGGCTCCCTGGTTGGAGCGGTTGATCGGGCATGGGGTGGTGTATGCTCCGCTTCCCCCCTTCCTCTAGCGGACGGCTGAAAACGATCCCCAGCTTCGTTCTCGGGACGAAATAATCCTCAACGTACCCCTGAGGGTACGCCTCCGGTGATTTCTTCCCTGCGGCCTTGTTGGATGATCGTTTTCAGCCGTCCGCGTTCTTTTCTTTGTTTGACAATTTTGCCGATATACTGAAACGTTAGCACCCATGTCTGCCTTACACGGTATCAAGGGAATACTCACCAAGCCCTTCATGCCTCCGGTGTTCTTCTTTTCCGGGGTGGCCTATGACACGCTGACGCTCACTCGCATCGATCGCTTGCAAGACAATCTGCTACTGCTGATCTATTTGCTCTTGTTGGGCCTGCTCATCGTGCTGACTGGGCGGTTGGGGATCGAGCCGGCGCCGGATCGCGAGGCGTTGACGACGTTGTCGCCGTTTGCCCGATGGATGTTGCAGGCTAGACCGTACTATCCGATGGCGGTGCAGTTTCTCCTGGGTGGGCTGTTCAGCGCCTATGCGATCTTCTATTCCCGTAGCGCGACGTTGACGAGCAGCGCGATATTTTTTATCCTGCTGGTGTTGCTTCTCGTCGCGAACGAATTTTTGCGCGATCGGCTCTCCAGCCTGCGCCTCCTCGTGAGCCTCTACGCCCTGGTCTGCTTCGCCTTTTTCACCTTCTTTCTCCCGGTCATGACCGGTCTCATGAATGCCGCCATCTTCCTGCTCGGAGCGGGCCTGAGCGCCGTGGTGACCTTTCGGGTGGTGCATTTGATTTATCGGAGCAACCCGGATCGCTCGAAGCGTGAGGCGGTCGGGGTCACGGCGCCAGCCTTCGCCTTGATCGGGTTGCTGATCGGGTGTTACTTCCTCAATTGGATTCCTCCCGTACCGCTCTCGATGAAGTTCGGCGGGATTTATCATGAGGTGAAGAAGAGCGGCGATCGGTTCGAGCTGTCGTTTGAGAAACAGTGGTATCAGGTCTGGAAACGGTCTGATAATACCTTCCCGGCCAATGAACCGATCTATTGCTTCACCGCTGTCTTCGCGCCGGTGGCCCTGGATACGACCGTCTATCATCATTGGTACTTCCGGGCGAACAGCAGCAAGCCCTTCACCCATGCCGACAAGATTCCCATCAAGATCTCCGGCGGGCGGGAAGGGGGCTATCGGGCCTATACGTTCAAGCAGCGGCTCGATCCCGGAGACTGGCGGGTCGACGTGGAGACGGAAGACGGCAGAATCGTTGGCCAGGTATCCGTCAAGGTTATTGAGCAGGGTGACATGCAGCCAGCGCTGAGGACGGTGCTGTACTGATGCAGCGGATCAGCCGACTCAAGCTGCTTGAGGAGCGAGAGGGAGCGGGGGCGCCTGCCAAGAAGGGCGACCGCATCGTCTACAACACGAGGATCTTCCTCAATCAGGGAGAGGAAGTGCGGCACAACGAACCTCTGGGTACGCAGGTTCCGAAAGAGATGATCCGGGTCGTCGACGGCGTCACCTTCATTGACCACACGATCATCCTAGGGGAGCGCCAAGCTATCGCCGGAGTTGAGCATGCGCTCGCCGGGATGAAAGTCGGTGGCTACAGGAAAGTCCGGGTCAGTCCGCACCTGGCCTATCGGGATAAGGGGATTTCGGGTCTCATCCCTCCCGGCGCGGTTTTGATCTGTGAGATCTGGTTGCGCACTATTGAGAACGTATCCTCGGGTGAATCATTATGAGGAGTTGTATGAGCGCTCGTATTTTAGCGGCCTGCCCTTCCAGTCCAAACGGCGGTTCACTCTAGACTCAGGATAGGGATCTGGGTCTCGGCCTCCTTTCGCGACACGAGGTGGGTACAGACAATCGAAGGAAACTCGTGTAGAATTTTTCCTGTCGGGGAACGGAGGATCATCATGAGCGACATTGAACAACTTGAACGAACGGTCTCGAAGCTTTCGCCTCACGATTTGGCGCAGTTTCGGGCTTGGTTCCTGGAGTTTGATGCCTGTGTGTGGGATCAGCAGATCGAGGCAGATCTCAAGGCGGGGAAACTAGATGCACTGATTGCCGAGGCACGTGCTGATTTTGAACAGGGCAAAGCCCGACCGCTGTGAAGCAGACTGCTTCGACACAGTTCTGGGCTGCCTATCATGCTCTCTCCGAAGATATCCGTACCCTGGCGGACAAGAATTTTACGCTGCTGAAAAACAATCCTCGCCATCCTTCTCTTCATTTCAAACGTATCGGAGAACTGTGGTCGGTCCGAGTCGGCGATCACTATCGGGCACTTGGGTTTGATGTGCCTGGTGGAATCCATTGGTTCTGGATCGGCACGCATGCTCACTATGACAAGATGATTACCCCATGACTCCTAACGACACGTTGAAGCGACTTTCCCCCTGTCCCTCCAGCCCTAACTGCGTCTGTTCCC
The DNA here is from genome assembly GCA_009885705.1 of Nitrospira sp. Lineage (GTDB taxonomy): Bacteria > Nitrospirota > Nitrospiria > Nitrospirales > Nitrospiraceae > Palsa-1315. The sequence goes on from VFKF01000518.1 coordinate 5,438, forward strand.
AGGCTCAAGATGTGGGCCATGCCATCGGACCCATTCGCTATCGAAAATCGAGGGCTGAGGCAAAGGAGGCGTTGAAAACAGCGGTTCAGTCGCTTCCACGGACCAAGCTCGTCGAGGAGGACGAGTCTTACCTGCATTATGAATTCACCAGCCTGTTACTCCGCTTCGTCGATGATGTGGAATTTCTCTTCGACGACGAGACGAAGATTCTCCATTTCCGCTCTGCTTCCAGGACCGGGTACAGTGACCTGGGCGCCAATCGCACGCGCATGGAGCAGATCCGTACCCTCGTAGGGGAAAAACTTTAGCCCCGTTTGCCATTTTCCTTTGGCGCTCGGTATCTCCTTGTTATGCTATGGCTAAGCAGGAGGCCAGGACTATGGGGTTTAAACGAAAAGGGTCGCGGGTCGAAATTAGCCGGAGCGGGCGACTGCAGCGAGGCGCTCTCTCCGCGCCCTGCAAGGTCCTGGACGTCAGTGAGACAGGGGTCAAGCTTGAAAGCCGCTTGTTCGTGAAGAGCGGCGATGCACTCCAGCTGGTAGTCGAACTCGATCAGGGGAGAACGCTGACGTGTGGCTTGCAAGTCGTCCATGTGCGTTCCCCGAAGTTCGGCGCGACGATTACCTCGATCAGTCCGGAGGATCGGGAGCGATTGGCCCATATCCTGGACGATCACGTGCAGAGTAATTTCTCCCGCCGGTAACCGTTCTTGCCCCAAGTCTTGGCAGGCTGAGTCCGTCAGATGCCAGTGGCCGCGCTTTAGATTTCTATACGATAGACCGAAAGAGGATTTAGCCGCCTGTCAGTGTGCGGGGCTGGGTGGTTTCGGGCCAAGTCTGGTCGTGTGCTGGAAGACGCACTTCGGGCAGGTGTAATGAACGAACTGCTGCCCACCGACCAGGCGCTTCTTCATCGGCACTTGGCACCAGGTGCAGAGGCGGTCCGGGAGCTCCATCAGAGATTGGTTGAGGGGTGTCGTCATGGACGGCATTCTCTCCGACCGCCGAGAACCTTGTCAACCGATCGAAGGGTCTCGATCGCAGCTCGGTGAAAAAAAGTTTTGTCACCTGCGTTGATAAGAAATATTTCGTGGTATAGTCCGAAATGACGATTCATCGTCATCGGTTTTCCACCCTCCTAACAGAAAGGTGTCACCCCTATGAGTAGCTCGGCAGGTTCCGAGTCCGCAATCTTACCAACTGAGTCCCTAGCAGCTTCTTCCATTGCCCCCCAAGAGATGGTGGGCGAGGGAAAAGCGTGGGGACTGTGTACCTCCGTCGACCTCCAAGACTGCAATCCCGATCTCATCCGCAACGCCGACCATATTCGCCGCTATGTTGTGGAGCTCTGCGAGCTCATCGGCATGAAGCGTTTTGGCGAGTGCCAGGTTGTCGATTTCGGCTCAGGTCGGGTTGCAGGCTATTCCATGGTGCAGCTGATCTCGACGTCGCTGATCAGCGGCCATTTTGCCAACGATACGAACAACGCCTATCTCGACATATTCAGCTGCAAGGGTTATGACCCTGCGGTCGTCGAGACCTTCTCCAAAGATTTCTTCGGCGCGCGTCGCAGTACAGCGACGGTTACGCTCCGTTACTAGCTCAGGATCGGGAGCCGCGTTCGCGCGGCTCCCGGTGCCGATGCCTGAGCTCTTCCCGTTCCACGAATCATGAAGCCCACCACCATTCAAGACTTTTTCAAGCTGCTTCCTGGCAAGCTCGACGCAGATGCGGCCGAGGATGTCGATGCGGTCTATCAATTCGACTTGAGCGGTGCTCAGGGAGGCCAGTACATTCTCACGATCCAGGGTGGGGTCTGCCAGGTGTCCGACGGGATGCACGAGGATCCGCACGTCTCGCTCTCGATGAGCGGGGAGGATTGCATCAAGATTTTGAAGGGCCAGCTGAGCGGACCGGCCGTTGCCATGTCCGGGCGGCTCAAGATCAGCGGAGATATTGGCTTGGCGATGCAACTGAAGGCGCTCTTCCCCTCTCTCGGATAACCGCCCGCTATCGATCAGCCGGGGCTTGTCCCGGTTCTGCCGGCATCCAATCGGTATCCTGCTCTGAGGCCTCGTCTGTATGGCGGGGGAATCGTTCTTCGAGAATCACATAGATCGTCGGGACGAGAAAGAGCGTGAGGATCGTCGAGACGCTGAGTCCTCCGACGACCGTGCGCGCCAGGGGAGCGTTCGTTTCCCCGCCGGTTCCCCAGCCGATGGCCATAGGAAGCAGTCCGACGACCGTGGCCAGAGAGGTCATTAGAATGGGCCGGAGCCTGGTCCTCGCCGCTGTGACCGCTGCATCGTGCAGTTCCCGTCCTCTGCGCCGCAGGACGTTCGTGTAATCCACCAGCAAGACGCCGTTTGAGACGACGATACCCAGCATCATGATGATGCCCATCATCGATGTGGTGGAGAGGGTCGTATCGGTCAGGAAGAGGATTAGGATCACGCCAGGGAAACCCATCGGAACCGAAAACATGATGACGAAGGGGTCGATCAGCGATTTGAACTGAGCCGCCATCACCATGTAGACGAGCACCAGGGCCAGGATCGTGGCAAACAACAGTCCCTCGAAGGTTTCTTTCTGCTGTTGGATCTGGCCGGCCAGCTTGATGCTGAAGCCGGTCGGGAGCTGAATCTTGGCCAGGCCTTCCTCCAGATCGGTGGCGATGGCGCCAAGGTCGCGGTTGATGGGGTTGGCCGTCAGATGGACGACACGCTGAAAATATTTGCGCTCGATCTTCACCGGGCCGGCATTGAGCTTGAGCGAGGCGACGTTCTTTAGAAGAACGGGCTCTCCGGTCTTGGCGGTCAGAATGATATTTTCGATGTCCGTGAGATCTTTCCGGTGTTCCTCTGCGAGCCAGGCGCTGATGTAGTATTCGTTCCCGTTTTGCGGGTCGGTGTAGATGATGGGGTCGGTTTGGCCGTTGCCGTTGAGTGAGAAGAGCACGGCATTGGCCACGTCCGTTTCGCTGATCCCGAGGAGGGCGGCCTTCTCACGATCCACCACCACGTTGACCTCTGGGTAGTTCTCTTCGCGGCTGACTTCGATGTCGGCCAGACCCGGTATCTGATGCATCAGCGTTTCGACTTCCCTGATCACCTCACGGGCTTTCTCGAAATCGTAGCCGTAGATCTCCACGTCGACGGACTTTTGCGATCCAAAGCTGGTGACCCGTTTGACGAGTCCTCCCGGATCGAAAAACATCGCGACGCCTGGAAAGAGTTTGACAACCTTGGGCCTCACTTCATTCATGATTTGCACTTGGTTGCGCTTCCGTTTATCCGGCGACACGAGATAGACGGAGATGACCGACGTATGGGGGCCGGTGTTCGGGTTGAAGAGGGAGGACCGGCCTTGCACCAAGACGCCGGTGCTGGAGACCATCGTTTCCAGTTCCTCGGCTGGTATTTGTGCCCGCAACACCCGTTCGACCTCGGCCACTTGTTGCTCGGTTTTCTCCACCCGTTGCCCGACCGGCGCCCGGAGCACGATACGGAACTGGCTCTCATCCGACACCGGCAAAAATTCCGTTCCGATCTTCGGCACCAGCGCGAGCGAGGCGACGAAGAAGAGCAGGACGCCGCCGATGAAGAGTTTGCGATGGGCCAGGACCCAGCGCAGCGACCCTTCGTAGCCCTTGTCTAGGGATTCGTACCGGTCGCGGCTCCAATTCATTAACCGGACGAACCAGGCCGGCATCGATTTGTGAGATTCCTGTTCCGCCTTGAGGAATTTGTAGCAGAGCGCCGGGGTGACCGTGCGCGAGACGAAAAAGGACGTGAACAGCGAGATCGCGATCGTGATGGTCAGGGGGATCAAGAGCAAGCGGGCAATGCCGACGACGAAGAAGATCGGGAGGAAGACGACGACCGTGGTGATCGTTGAGGCCAAAATGGGCATCGCCACCTCGCGGGCTGCTTCCAGGATCGCGTTCCAGCGTCGGGGCGTCGTGTTGAGGTGGCGCTGAATGTTCTCGAGCTCCACGATGGAGTCGTCGACGAGCCGGCCGATCCCGAGGGCCAGGCCTCCCAGCGTGAAGACGTTCAGCGTTTGTCCGGAGAAGTAGAGCACGATGAAGGTCACCATGATCGACAGGGGAATCGCGACGGAAATGATCAGGGTGCTCGTGAGATTACGGAGGAAAATCAAAATGACGGCCGCAGCCAGCAACGATCCGTGGAGCGCTTGCTCAATGAGGTTGCCGATCGACTGGCGAATGTAGACCGATTGGTCGAAGGAAATACCGAGCTTCACGCTGGAGGGAATCCCGACCATTTTCGGGAGGGCCTTGCGTAGAGCATCCACCACTTGGACGGTGTTGGCGATGGGCTGTTTATTGACGCGCAAGTAGACGGCCCTGGTTCCGTCGGTCCGGACGATGTTGGTCTGAATATCCGACGAGTCGGTCACGGTTCCGACATCCCGCACGCGCACAGGGCTACCCTGAGAATTGACCTTCACGATGACGTCTTGGATCGGGTCGACCGTGCGGAACTGATTGTTGGTGAAGACGTTGTAGTCCAGGTTGCCGGCTTTGATGTCGCCTGAGGGGAGGATGAGGTTGGCGGCCTTCACGGACTTGACGACGTCGAGGATCGAGAGGCTTCGGGCGTTCAACAGGGCCGGGTCGAGGTTGATGTTGATCTGGCGGATCTTCCCGCCTTCCACCGTGGCGGCGGCGACGTCGGCGATCTGTTCGATTTGCGGGGCGATCGTGTTGTAGGCCAGGTCGTACAGGGCCCGTTCATCGAGATCGTCACTGGAGACGGTCACGAAAGAGACGGGAATGTTTGAGATGTCGAACTTCACGATGAAGGGTTGCAAAATGCCGGGCGGCAGGCTGTTCAGGATTTGCGTCACCCGCTGCATCACCTCCATCTGGCCGACGTTGATGTCTGCGCCCCAGTTGAACCAGATCTGCACCGCGCCGATGCCCTGTTTCGCAAACGACTCGACATGCTCGACGTTCGAGGCAGAGCTGACCGCTTTCTCGATCGGATAGACGACGCTCTGTTCGATGTCGAGCGGCGGGGCGCCTTTATAAATGACGCCGACGAAGGCCACCGGCACTTGAATCTGTGGAAACAGATCGACCGGCAGCCGCTGCAGGGAGGTGGCGCCCAGGAGCACCATGGCGAGGGACAGCATCAGGATGCCGATACGATTGCGCAGTGCGAGGAGGGTTAGCCACATGATGGAAGACGTGATGAGTGATGAGTCATGAGTGATGAGTTAAGAAATGAGGAAATGAGCGGTACATGAGACTGATCACTCATCACCCATCACTCTTCACTGGGTTTGGGGATTGCGTCTGCACCGGCGTTCCATCGTGTACGAGGTCCTTGCCGGAGACGATCACCTGCTCCGACCCGTCCAGGCCCTTGGTGACTTCGACCCGGTTGTCCTCGCGGACGCCGATTTCTACTGGGACACGCTGGGCTTTGCCGTTGAGCACAATATAGACATATTGGGCATCTTCCAGTCGGCTGACTGCGTCGATGGGGATCTGTAACGCGTTTTTATGGCTGCCGACCAGGACCTCAACGCGGGCGAACATGCCGCCCTTCAAGACATGATCCTTGTTCGGGAGATCCACCTCGACGGTCATCGTCCGAGTGGCCCGGTTCAGCGCTTGCACGACTCTGGTGACCGTGCCTTCGAAGACGCGTTCGGGATAGGCCTCTGCCCGGACTTCCGCCTTTTGACCTAGATGAATGAGCGGCACGTCCTTCTCGACCACCTCGATCAAAATGCGGACCGTCTGGATCTCATGGAGGGTCAGGATGCCCCGCGAGGTGGTGGAGGTACCGGCGGTCGCTCCGCTGACATAGGCGCCCAGATCCAGGTTGCGTTCGGCCACATAGCCGGCGAAGGGTGCACGGATGTAGGAGTAGGCCAGGTTCGTCTCGGCCTGCGCCAGGGCGACATCCATCTGCTGGACCTGCGCGCGAAGCGAGTCGAGAGACGCGGCTGCCCCGTCGTACGCGACCTGGGCGTTATCCAAATCTTGTTGCGAGACGAATTGATCTTTGATGAGCGCCTGCATCCGATTCAGTGTGAGGGTAGTGTTGCGGACGCTCGCATCCTGCTGGGCGACTCGCGCTCTGGCGGCTGCCAGGTTGGCCTTCGCCTGGTTGACGGCATGCTGATAGTCCGTGTGGTCGATCTCGACCAGAAGCTGATTGGCTTTGACGAGGTCGCCCTTGTCGACATAGATCTTGCCGATGTAGCCGTCGACCCGCGAGAACAGATTGACCGCCTGATTGGGGGTGATGTCGGCGGTATAGGTGAGCCGAATGTCGAGATCCTGCTTGAGCGGTGCCACGGTGGCGACGGTAATGGCCCGGGCCTTGCGGGTGTCGGTCTTCGCGCCGCTGCTGAGGCGAAACACTACGAGGGCCGTGAGCGCAAAAAAGATAATGACCCCGAGGGTGACGATCGGATGTTGCTTGAAGCGATTCATCGGGAACGCCTCCCCGGCGTTGTGCGAACGGCCGGTTTCTTGATGAGTCCGGTGAGAAAGAGGTCGACATAGGTGGCGACGGTGTCTTCATGGGATTGATGCATCGGGACTCCGAATATCTCATGGAGCAGACGGTGGTGGACGACCATGCCGATGAATGCGCGGGCCGTCAGGAGGGGGTCGAGCGGCCGAAACGCGCCATCGTCGATGCGTGTGCGAATGTACGCGGCGAGATGGTCGTAGAAAACCTTGTGGTGCTTGCCGAAGAACATGTCGGAGAGTTCATGGCCTTCGAGCGCGCTGAATAAGAGGAGCCGTAAGAGTGTCGAATCGACGCCGGGGCGAATGCGAAAGCTCGCGATCATTGTAAACACTCGGTGGTCGTCCCGTTTTTTGGCCGCCTCCTCCACCGCTTCGAGCAGTTCGTTGACGGTGACCTTTTCCGCCAGAATCGCGGCGTAGAGCGCCCGCTTCGTCGGGAAATACTTGAAGACCAGGGCCTCGCTGACGCCCGCAGCCTTGGCGATTTCCTTGGTCGTGGTGCCGTTAAACCCTTTGGCGGCAAAGAGCGACGCTGCCGCGGCGATCAGTCCGGCCTGGCGTTCTCTGCTGGAAGGGCGTAGGGCTCGAGGCGGTTGGCGCATAGATCTCCAGAAAGTGAGTGAGTCATTACTCACCATCGAACGATAACATGGCGCGAGGGGCGCTGACAAGAAAGGATCCAGTCTGTAGCGAGATACTGCCTGCCTGATGGGGTGGGAACTGGTCGCTGACAAACTGCCAAGCTACTGCAGAAATGCGCATGTCAGAAGTATTAGCAGCCTGCTAAGGGAGGGAGGTGAGATGTGGCCGTTGTGAGCGTGAACGGTCAAGGAGAGCAAACAAAGGGGGGCCGTCGCTGAGCGTGGAGCGGTTCATGTGTTTCCAAAGGAAATGGCGGAGCCTGGTCCGTTCTCGCGCGGTGATGCGAAGAAACTCGATCCCACATTCGAGCTGTGCGGACCGGACGACCCGAACTTCGGAAATGAGAATCGGACGGGAAGTCTCAGGGATGGTCAGGTAGAGATCCCAGAAGCTTCCGATGGGCAGCGCCTCCGTGCAGGAGATTTTGCACCCGCGTTCAGACAGATCGAGGGCCACGCCATGGCTGACATGCTGGAAGTGATCGGTGGCTGAAAGGCGAACGATGAGCTGAACGGGTACTCGCTGGGCGGCCCTGCGGTCCGTGGTCTGATCCGGAAGATGAGTTGTGACATCTGTTCCTGACCGCCGTCGTGTTGCCATGAGAGGCTCCGTACTGCAGGCAAGGGGCCTACTCAGAAGGTGTAAGAGTCGAGCATAAGAAGTGACGGAGTCGGTTGCCTTCTCGCAGACCCATGTCCCTGATCTCGACGCCAAATTGACGGCCTGAGGTCCAGGCGACTTTTGTCTCCATCACGAACAGCGGGTCTTTTCCGTCTGGGAGATAGAGGAACAGTGCCAGTTCCATCCCTGGCATGACGACGGCGTTCCCGCGAATACCGAGTCCAAGAGGTGAAAGATCCGTGACGATGCCATTACCCATGAGGATCTCGCCTGACCGGTGTTGGGCCGAGTACATCAAGCTGCATTCCAGCGGAGCTCGTGAACGTTCTCTCCTATGGGCTGTTTCCACCGGAGACTGAAGCCTACGCTCAGATACGACTGATGTGTGCGTCATGAGACCGCTCCTTGTTCCCGCGATGGATTCAGTTGCTGCAGTCCTGGTTGTTCGACAGGCTGTTGTGGTCCCACAAGAACAATCGAAGATGATTCATGTCCTCCGGCTTCATGGCCCCCAGCTCCACCCCAAATTGCCGTCCCTCGACCCAGGAGACCCGGCTCTGGCCTATACAGAGCGGCTCCTCCATTCCGGGAAGGTCGACAAACAGTGACAGTTCCATGCCGAGTGCGACCGAGCGATTCCCGCGAATGCCGATCCCGTTCGCCGAGAGGTTGGTCACGACGCCGTCGGCGATCAGCATCTGGCCGGAGTCCACGCCGGAATAGAGCAGGGTGAAGATCGTCGGGGTGCGGCTTCTGTGCCGGCGATCCGATTGACTGGGACGTTCAGCGATTGCAGCGACGGGTGAAGCGGTGTGCATGATTTCCTCCGTGACAATACGTTGAGTCCTAGATAATGCGGAATGCCGTTCGTCGATTGTCTAACGATGACAGCCGGACATGTTTCCAGACCACCTCTTGCAGCCGTTTTCGTTCTTCCCCTGACAGCGCGGGAAATCGAACGGCAAACGAGGCACTACTGATCCAGGAGACGGTGACGCCGGTGAGGCACAGGGGGGCCTGTCCATCTTCAAGGTACAAGTACAGGCTGATACTGCTTCCCAAGGAGCTTGCGGTCTCGCCGAGAATTTTACAGCCGGTTTTGGAGAGGTCTTTCAGGACTCCTTCGCCTGTGACGATTCGAGCCCCTTCTGTCCCGGTGTAACTGATCCGATGTCCGATCGGAACTCGCTCCGCATAGCGCCGATCCAACAGCGAATGGGCCTTTTTGTTCTGACTTCTCAGCACGGGGTGACTCAACTTCATCGGGGCCTCCTCAGTGGTTCCATCGCGGCGTTCTGTTCCTTGCGACAGCTTGAGGATACCGGATTCTAGGATTTCAACCATCCCTAGGGAGAGGGGTTTGAGGCCCCACCAGAAGGGGGGTGATGGGGGGGATGGCGCAATTGGCGTGGGTTTTCTTGCAGGTTGCTGAAAAAGCCCGCCAGCACAACGACCGTATCTCGTGAAACGTTATTCGTGAAGCGAAAGACTTTCAGGCTTGCGAGATACGCTTCACGCTTCACGCCTCACGAACGACGGACCAACGGTGAGGATGGCCTTTTTGAGCATCCCGTAACAGTATTGAGGAGGATAGTGGGAGTGGGGCGCGGTTAAAACA
>VFKF01000365.1 GCA_009885705.1 Nitrospira sp.
TACGCGGAGACGACGGACATGCAGTCGCTCTATCCCGATCCGTCCCGCCTGGGCCAATGCGTGAAAGACGCGATTTTCGAGGCGACGGGGCTTCGTTGCACGGTCGCACTTGCCAGCGGCAAGACCGTGGCGAAGGTGGCCGCGGATGCCCATAAGCCGGACGGACTGGCGGTGATCGAGCCGGGGACGGAAGCGGCGTTTCTGGCGACGCGTCCGGTGCGCGACCTGCCGGGCATCGGACCGAAGTCCGCGGCCATGCTGAATGGGCTCGGGATCCACTGCGTCGGCGACCTGCTCGATCCACGGCATGAGCCGTTTCTTCGACAACAATGGGGCACCCGCCTGCTCGCGTGGCAGGAGGTGGCACAAGGAATCGATCGCGACCCGGTCGTGGCCGATCGAGCCTCCAAAAGTCTCGGGCATGAAACGACGTTCGAACAGGACACCAGCGATCTGGCCTTCCTGGAACTGACGATCAAAAGTTTTCTCGGGACATTGGCGCATGACCTGCGCGTGCAAGGACTGGCGGCGGGATCGTTCACCGTCAAACTGAAAGATGCCACGTTCCAGATCACCACGCGACAGCAGCAGTTTGGACATCCGCTCAACTACGATCCTGCCATGTGGCCGTCCATCCAGTCGGCACTCCGGAGCCTGGCCAGGCCGCAGACCCGTTATCGGTTGGTGGGCTTGTCGCTGTCCGGCCTCGTACCAGCGACAGACTCGCTCTTTACACAACGCCAAACTCAGGCGGTTGCAGCCCTGGATGGACTGATCGAGCGATATGGCAGTCGAATGGTTCGACTCGGCGGGATTCCTGAAGAGTAACCAGGCAGGCTCAGCTGGGGCGCTGACTGTCGGAGGGGCGGACCGAGTTCAAGAAGGCTTCCACTTCCTGAATGACCACTCCCTGCTCCTCAGCAGACAACTTATCCCAATGTTGCCGGAGCGGTTCAAAGTATCGCCTGATGGAGGTATAGAGGCTATAGGCTTTCCCGTTTCGCTCATCCTGACTGTCTGCCATGGTTCTCGTCCTTTCACGTCCCCCGAGTAGGCCAGCAGTCTAGTCAATTCTCCCCTTGGCAGACAAGGGATGATTACATCTCATATCCGTAGCGACTGCGTATTCGGCTCAAAACAGCCACTCACAATGCGACAAACCAACCGACCGAATTGCCCAAGCCTCAATGAGTTGTTGAATATTGACAGACTCCCCGACTCAGGTAAGGCTCGGCACGAGATTGATGTTTTCTCGCTGTTCTGAACGGCTGCTTCCGACCCAAAGCCGAAGTCCACGACCGACCGCTATCTGGGCTGCTCCCGGTTTCATTCAAACACCTAACTCGGTGTCTCTGAAACCGAGAGCAGCCCACTGATCTTAGAGGAGCAGGGAGGAGCGCCACCCTGGGAGCAATTGGAAGAGCTAGGTCTGGCCCATCGTGAAGCAGAAGTCTTGGTATGGACTGCTCAGGGAAAAACGAACGAAGAGATCGGCGAGATTCTAGGGTGCAGCCGCCGGACTGTTCAGAAACACCTGGAGCGCATCTATGTCAAACTGGGCGTCGAGAACCGCACCGCAGCGGCTACTGTCGCCATCGAGGCTGCACGCGCCTCTCGCACGACCAACGGCTCAAGCACATAGCAGTGCGGCTCCTCACTTCTCGGTACGGACTTCCCATGCTGAAACAGATCGACTGACGGATACATCCTTCAAGCTGAATTGCGCCAAAGTTGCGCCGGACATTCCAATCGACTCTCTTCAAACCCTTTAAAACCGGCTACTTTGACAGGAGCATTGCGCCAGAATTGCGCCGATTGTCGCCTATTTTTTTGGATTCGGCGCAACTTCAGAGCGAATATCCTCCGGATACCATCGAGCCGCATTGGCCTTCCCCTTGAGGTGGATTCGCCGCTCTTTCTTTAACTCTCCAAGCAGCTTTTGCACCTGATCACGAGTCAGCTGGGGAAGCACCTGGAGTAAATCCTGCAACCGACTTCCTTCCTGTCTGAAACTCTCAACGTGCTGAAGAAGGAGCGCCTTATTTGTCCCACGGTCGAGACCCCGCGTGCGAGTATAAACGCCCTTTTTCCCCAAGAACGCATAAAATCGCCTGGAGAGAATTGGTTTGGCTCCACGTCCGCGCCCAGTCAGTTCGATGATGCCACGATCTTTAAGAAATCCAAGACGGTCTTTAAGAGCAAGCGGGACTGGCTCTTCTCGTTGCACAGAGTCCAATACCAAGAAGTCCTGTGTCGTAAACGGACCCAGTCCTTCCTGCGTCACCTGCTGAAGGAAGGTAAGGAAGCGAGGATTCTGCACTTCCCCTTTCAGGGTGAGGTCCACCTGATAGTCATCCGTCCCTGCAAAGTCCGGTCGAGGCTTGCTTTCCTTGATGCACTCTTCAAACATCCGATCTGCCCCTTGGGCAGACCGTTCGACCAATCCACACCGTGCAAACGCTTCGGCAATCCGACGATTGCGCGGAGATTGACGCAACAGAATATTCTCCGGGGTGATCCCTGGTGGGAATCCTCCAGGGCTGACAATTTCGATTTTCTTGGGATACTGACGGACGAATACCGAGCCATTGAGACGATAATCGCGGTGACTCACGGCATTGAGAATGGCTTCTCGAACGACCTTTTCGTTAAAGGTCTGAATGTCCCAGACGAACAGCCCTTCTTGGTAATGCTGCACGTCGTTCCGAAGGTTGATGGTTTTCCACAGCTCGTCGTCGAAGAGAAAGAACCCTTCCCTGAACTCCTTCCGCTGCTGAAACTGGATGGACGCCTCGCTTGAGCGATATTCAAACACCACTTCTGACTGCGCAAGGTGCCGACTCAGCGCCTTTCCTGAACCAAAAAGAATCAGTGCCCCGTAGGTGACCGCACCGTCGACCAGCAGTTCTGCATCCGTTAAGAGCTGGGTATCCGTCAAGCTGTCCAATAATCTATTGCTGGATTTCCTCTTCCACATTTCACGAAATCGGGCGATTGCTACTGGATCAAGGTCGGCAAACGTAGCAGCCTTCGCAATTTCAGCCGAAAAGTCTGGTCCAGATTCTTCGAAGATGCGCTTGAGTTGGTCAGGTGTCATGGGGACGAGGCTTTCCCCGCTTCGCATCCAATAGGCCCCTTTGTAGTGAATCGGCATGCCGATAGGGCGTGACGGCACGTCAAAAACCACGACACGACCGTCAGAATGCTGAATGACTTGGGCATCCACGCGAAGATGCAGTCTATCGCTGACTGCTTGCCTTGGTTTGATCGACATCAGGAAATGCGTGGCTCCCGACAATCTTCCGTGGCAGCTTGTCGGAAATGCCGAGCACAAACCTTCCGCCCTTTTCGTTGGCGATCGCCACGCAGTATTTGACGAGCTCTTCGAATTCATAGGAGTTTTTTGCCTCCTTGAATTCCAAGTGCTCGCTCTCTTTGCTCTCCAGCAATTCTTTCAGTTGGTCCTGCACCATAGTCCTGACCAGGTTCTCACGCTCTCTCGGGCTTTTCAACGCAGCAAGTATAGCCGATTCGGCTAGAACCCGCCTATACCGATATCCCACTGGCACACAGAGGGCCTGAAGGCCGCGGAACTCTGATGAACGGCCGCTTTCCGGCGAGGAGATTGCCTGAGCGACTGTCGCCGAGTGGCCGGATGCAGCCGGTCGCAACTGGCCATTTGCCGTCTGATTTGCGGACAGGATGAGCTAGACCGGACGCACGAGTTTACGCGAGATCTACGACCCCTGCGCAAACAGGTTTTTGGACATCGCGTTTATAATGCGATTACTTTCACACTGATCTTCTCCCTCCATAACTCCCCTACCTCTTTCATCAACCGATAGCCAGATGAGGCTTGTTCCAGTTTCAAACATTATTCCCAAGTCTCATACGTTCTCACTGCCAACACTGGCGGACTGTTTCAGCATCCTGCTAGAGGCTCTTTCCATCCGAGTACACAGTCGGTATGATGCAACCATGTCTGTGAAAGTCATCACGAAAGACCAGCTTGCCCCTCTGCTACGCGCGGCGCAGGCCCGGAGCAAACGTATCGTGTTCACGAACGGCTGTTTCGATCTCATGCATGTCGGTCATACTCGTTACCTCCAGGCGGCGAGAGATCTCGGAGATCTATTGGTCGTCGCCGTCAACAGCGATGAGTCCGTCAGGAGCTTGAACAAGGCCCCGGATCGGCCGATCGTCCCGGAGGCTCAGCGGGCGGAAGTGGTCGCCGCGCTCAGTTCGGTCGATTATGTAGTCCTGTTCAACGAACCGGACCCTCACAGTTTGATTGCCGCCTTGCAACCGGATGTCCTCGTGAAAGGTGGAGATTGGGCGGTGGAACGGATCGTGGGCCGCGAAATCGTCGAAACGCGCGGCGGAACGGTCCGGACCATTCCCTTAGTCCCCGGTGTCTCCACCACGACGCTGATTCAGCGCATTCGCTCGACTACAACATAAGCAGCAACCGTGTCCGATACTACCCACATACATTCAGCATCCCAGTGGTTCGTGCCTGTCGTTGCGGCGCTAGGAGACGGAACAGGCCGCCCCTCGGTCGCGGGCCTCTACGGCTCCACCGCCGGGCTTGCCCTCACCACACTCCTGCATCCCCAATTGGGCAAACTGGGGAATCGATCCTGGCTGATCGTCACTGGGTCGGATGAAGCGGCTGAACGCCTCTTCGACGACCTGCACTTCTTCCATGATCTCATCGGCCTCCCGGCGGCGTCCCTCGCCCTGTTTCCGCGATGGGAAACTTTGCCGTACGAGGGCAGCGCGCCCCATGTCAGCCTGATTGCGCGCCGGATGAATGCCCTGCATCACATCCGGACCACTCCACAGACCTGCCTGGTCACCTCCATCGCGGCGCTCATGCAACGGCTGTTGCCCGTCGAGACGTTTAGCCGCACCACCCTGCAATTCAAACTGGGCGGCACGCTCGAACGAGAAGTCCTCACCGGAGGATTGTTACGGCTCGGCTATCGGCAGGTCTCGGTGGTGGAAATTCCAGGAGAGTTCAGTATTCGAGGCGGCATTGTCGATATTTTTTCGACGGCCTATGCCGACCCGCTGCGGGCAGAATTTCTTGGCGAAACCATCGACTCGCTCCGCCTCTTCGATCCCTCCACGCAAAAATCCATCAAGAAGCTGGATCGAGCGGTCGTCCTGCCGGCGCGGGAATACTTGCGGGCCGAGACATCGCCGGACGCCCTCGCTCCCATCCCGGTGGATGCAGAATGGCGCGCACCGGATCTGTATCCCAGCATGGACACCCTCTTCGACTATTTCATCGAACAGCCCATCCTGGTCATGGATCAGCCGGCCGGATTGAAAGGGAGCTGCGAGGAGCTCTGGGGCAAAATCGACGACGGGTATCTCCGCCATACCGACCGGGAGGCCAGCGCCCCCTATCCCTCACCGGAACGGTTGTTTCTCTCCTGGGACGCGCTCTTGGATTGCACGAAACGGCTGCCCGCCCTTGCGCTCGAGCCGCTCACGCCAAGCGATGCGTCCTGGAGTCCGGTCCTGACCTTTCCCGCTCAGAGCCCGGCCAGCGCAGGCCTCGGAGCTCGCGGCATGCCCTTCAGCCAGACCCTGACCATCATGGATCGCCTGCGGGATGAATGCCGCGTCGTGCTCGTCGCGAGAAGCCGCGGCCAAGTCGATCGCTTGCTGGCGCTCTTGCGCGAACACGATGTGCCGGCGACGGAATGGACGGCGGGAACCTGGAACGTGACCGGGAAAACCAAAGCGCCGTTTTATGTCTTGCACGGCGATCTATCCGCGGGGTTTCTCGCTCCGGACTTGCGTCTGGCGGTGCTCACGGAAGAAGAACTCTTTGCCAAAGGCGCGCGCCACAAACCCCAGGCCAAGAGTAAAGCCGCGACGTTCCTTTCGTCGTTGGAAGATCTCAACGTGGGCGACTATGTCGTCCATGTCCAACATGGCATCGCCAGGTATCAAGGCCTCAAACGCCTCTCGGTGCAAGACTTCGACAGCGATTATTTGATCCTGGAATTCGCCGGCGGAGACAAACTGTACGTCCCCCTGGAGAAACTCAGCCATGTGCAGCGGTATAGCGGGGCGGACGGCCATGGCCCACGCCTGGAACGGCTAGGCGGCACCAATTGGGCTAAAACGACCGCGCGCGTCAAAAAGGACATCGAGGAGATGGCCCATGAGTTGGTCGACCTCTATGCCAACCGCGAACTCGTGACGCGCAATGCCTATGGATTCGACAGCACGATGTACCACGAATTCGAAGCCGCGTTCGAATATGAAGAGACGGCGGATCAGCTCAAAGCGGTCGAGGACATTACCCGCGACATGGAGTCCAGCAAACCGATGGACCGGTTGGTCTGCGGCGACGTGGGGTATGGAAAAACAGAAGTGGCCATGCGGGCGGCCTTCAAAGCCGTGGAGGCCAATCGCCAAGTCGCCGTGCTCGTCCCCACAACCCTGCTGGCCCACCAACATTACGACAACTTCTCGGAACGGTTCGCTCCGTTCCCGGCTCGCGTGGCCCTGCTCTCCCGTTTCCAATCGCCGAAGGAGGCCAAGGCCATTCTCAAAGACGTGGCAGCCGGGGACGTCGACGTCATCATCGGAACTCACCGGCTCGTCCAGAAAGATGTGCTATTCCGCGACCTGGGTCTCGTGATCATCGACGAAGAACAGTGGTTCGGCGTCAAACATAAGGAGCGATTGAAACAACTCCGCACCCAGGTCGACGTCTTGACGCTCACGGCCACCCCGATTCCCCGCACCTTACAAATGGCCATGGCAAGCGTGCGCGATCTTTCCATCATCGAAACCCCGCCGGCAGGCCGCCTCGCCATTCGCACACAGGTGGTCCGATCCAGCGACACACTCGTGCGCGAGGCGATCTTGCGGGAGTTGGGACGGGGCGGGCAGGTCTACTTTGTCCATAACCGGGTCGAGACCATGGAAAAGACGGGAGCCTGGCTCCACCAATTGGTGCCGGACGCGCGCATCGTGATGGCCCATGGACAGATGAACGCGAAACCGCTCGAAGCCGTGATGCTAAAATTCTTCCGACGGGAAGCCGACGTGTTGATCGCCTCAGCCATTATCCAATCGGGCATCGATGTGCCCCATGCCAATACGATCATCATCAATCGCGCCGACATGTTCGGCCTGGCGCAGCTCTACCAACTGCGCGGACGGGTGGGCCGGAGCGGCGATCAAGCCTATGCCTACTTCCTGGTGCCTGACGAAGGACAACTGAGCGAGGACGCACAGAAACGCCTGACCGCGATTCAGCAATTTACCGAACTGGGAGCCGGCTTCCGTATCGCCGCAGCGGATATGGAAATTCGAGGCGCCGGCAATCTCCTTGGCAAGCAGCAATCGGGACATATCGCCGCCATCGGACTCGACCTCTACATGCAAATGGTGGAACAGGCCGTCCAGCGCCTCAGAGGCCAGGTGGTGGAAGAAGAGCCCGATCCCGTGCTCCGGCTCAACGTCTCCGCCTTCATCCCGGATGCCTATGTCGCCGATCCTCATCAGCGCCTCTCCTGTTACAAACGTCTGTCGTCCTGCACCCAGGTCGGAGACCTCGCGTTGCTGCACGGCGAAATCCAGGATCGGTACGGGCTGGCTCCGGACTCCGTCGAGCGATTGTTCGAAGTCATGCAGGTGCGGCTCCAGGCCAAAGCATTGCGCCTGGCTGCGATTGAACTCAAGTCTCACTCCGTCGTGGTGACACTCGACGCCAAGAGCAAGGTCTCGAGCCAAGCGATTCACAAGATGATGGACCGGTACAAGAAACGCGTCTGTTTCCTGTCCCCCCTCTCGTTCGAGCTCCAAATGCCGCACCAGGATTGGCCTTCCATCTTTCGAGAACTCACCGCAACCTTGCAAAGCCTGGGTGTCTGTGATACCAACACAACAGTGTCCCCGCGTCCATCTCGCTAACAAGGTCTTGTGAATCTATGATTCGATCATCGAACGGCTCCATCAACGTCGTCGCGGTCCGCCTCGTCTGCCTGCTCGCCGGCGCCATCGGTAGCGGCCTCGTCCTGTTGACCAGCTGTACGCCTCCGCCAGAGGAAAGCGTGTTGGCCCTCGTCAATGGCCGGCAGATCACGCAGAACGAATTCGAAACCCGCTGGGGAGAACTAGCCGACGCGACCAGGGCACGGTACGAGAAAGAGGGAGGAAAACGCCGTTTCCTCGACGAACTCATCACCCGCGAACTGCTCATGCAGGAGGCGCGCAAACAGGGACTCGACCAGAACGATGCCATCCGCGATCGCGCGCAACGTTATCGCGAACAACTGATTCTCGACGAACTCCTCAAAGATCGCATCAAAGCCAAAATCGAGCTTTCGAAGGAGGAGTTGGACGCCTTCTACGAGAAACATGCCCACGAACTCCTGAGCCCACTGAAAGTACAAGTGTCGCAGATGTTGCTGCCTCATTTTCCCGCCGCAAAAGATCTCGAAAAGCAAATCAACCAGGGCGGCGACTTCGCCAAATTTGCTCAACGTTATTCCCTCGACAACAAGACGAAGGCCAAGGGGGGCGATCTCGGCCCCTACCATAAGGATTTGCTCATCCCGGAAGTCGACGCGATTGTGCATACGCTGAAACCAGGAATGGTCAGTGCACCGATCAAAGCAGAGGCCGGCTATTACCTCGTCATGGTCACGGCACTCGATAAGGAAATTATTCAGGCAGACTTAGCCGTCCGAGAGCGGCTCCGACAAGAGCTCCTGAACGAAAAACGACGAAAACGTTTCGACGATGTGATCGCCGATATCCGCACAAAGGCGATCATCCGCCTCGCAGACGCCTCCCGCTATGTGGCCGACGACGTCGGCACACACTGACGCCCCGCGAATCGAGATTACCTGCATTCCGACTCCTCAAGTCCTTCACAAATCGTGTACAATCTCCCGGAACCTCGTCGGCTAGCCGATCTCGACGGCATAGGGCGAGCCTCCTATCCATGATCGCGTTCCGTCCGTTCATCACGATGGCACCACACTGGTTACGACGCACAATCTTCATCGCGGTTGCACTGATTGCACCGGCCTCCCTGCTTTCGGCCGCGCAGGTGGAAGATCGGATCGTGGCGATCGTCAACTCGGACCTCATCATGCTCTCCGACATGAAACATGAACTGACCCCCGAGCGGGAGCGGATACAGAAAGAATTTCGCGGCGACATACTCGCGCGGCGACTCAAGACCGCGGAATACATGGCGCTGACCTCGATGATCGAACGCAAGTTGCAACTTCAGGAAGCGAAGACCAGAAGCGTCGAGGTCACCGATCAGGAAGTCCGACAAGCGGTCCAGAATATGAAGCAACAGGGGGAAACGATCGACGAGACGAACCCGGCAAGCATGAGAAATGTCCGGGAACAGCTGACCCTGCTCAAAGTTGTCGATCGCGAAGTGCGAAGCGGGGTGATGGTGGCAGACTCCGACATGAAACGGTACTTCCAGGAACACCGAGATCGATTTGCGCTCCCGGAGGAATATACCCTCAGTCAGATCCTCATCCTCCCCCGGTCACCGGACGATACGGCCGATGCCAAGGAAAAGGTTCGTGACGTGATGAAACGGCTGAAGCAGGGGGAGTCCTTCGAAGACCTGGCACTGCAGTTTTCAGACGGCCCGAACGCTTCGCGTGGAGGGCGCATTGGCCTCGTGCGGCAGGGAGAGCTCTTACCGGGAATTGAACGGGCCATCGCGACGCTCGTCCCCGGCGGCATTTCCGATGTGATTGAAACCTCGGATGGCTTTCAAGTCGTGCGGTTGGAGGACAAAAAACCCAAACAGTTCCGCCCCTACGAAGAGGTCCGCATTGAAATCCAGGGGCTCGTCTTCCAGCAGAAAAGCGAGGACGTTTTCCAGGCCTGGCTCGCTGACCTCAAGAACAAGGCCTATATCGAGATCAAGTTTGAAGCTGCTCCTTCAGGGCCAACCACAACCGGTCCCGCCCCTCGCCCGTCGACGACGAGTAAGGAATGATCGTCCCCCCCTCAGCCAATCCCAGCCCTTCCTGAAGCCGGCGCAAGGCACTGACTCGCTCACTCATTTTCAACTTGTCGACTTTCGTCGCCACGACGATGGGCGGTCGCCCGACGGACAAGAGCCATGCGATGGTTTCACGATCCTGTTCGCTCAACACCCGGCATTCGACCAAGACGACCACCGCGCTGAGTTGCTCGCTGCCGTTGAGATACTGCTCGATCAACGGCGCCCACTCAGCCCGCAACGCTTTCGACACCCTCGCATATCCATATCCGGGCAAGTCTACCAATACGAACCGCGCCAACCCTGGGTCGTCGCTGGTGACCTGGAAGAGATTGACCAAGCGGGTCTTTCCCGGCGTGCGGCTCACCTTGGCCAGCCCTTTGCGCTGCAAGAGCGAGTTGATGAGCGAGGATTTCCCGACATTCGACCGCCCGATGAAGGCGACTTCAGGAAGCTGACCTTTCAGAAACTGTTCTGGCCCCGCACAACTTCTGATAAACTCTGCATTCAAGATTTTCAACGGTCACCCTCATAGATAGGCAAGGAGCACGGGGCGAGAAGCGAATCAAGGCACGCATCAGTTCCCTTACCACCAACCTTGTGCCTCGCACCTTGTCATACGCATCAGACTATGAGGAAGTCAACCAAACAATCCCGCTCCCGCATGAAGGTCTACCTGATTCTCGGGCTCTGCCTCCCGATCGGGGCGGTCCTGTTTCTCTGGCTGCTCACCATGCCAGACGTCTCGATCTTACGCACGACCAATCCACCTGTAACGGCACTCATGGAAGCACGACAGGCCCAAGCCGAAGCACAAGGCCACAACGCCAGACGCCATTGGGTATGGGTGCCGCTCTCTCGCATCGCTCCCTCGCTCCGCCACGCGGTTGTCGGAGCGGAAGATGCGGCGTTCTTCACCCACGAAGGATTCGACTGGGAAGGGATCAAAGAGGCCGCCAAATACAACCTCGAGGCGGGTGAACTCAAACGCGGCGGGAGCACCATTACCCAGCAACTGGCCAAAAATCTCTATCTCTCTTCCGAACGGTCCTTGTTTCGAAAGGCCCGGGAAGCCTTGATCACCCGCTCCCTCGAACAGCAGCTCACGAAAGAACGTATTCTCGAACTGTACCTCAACGTCGCCGAATGGGGACAGGGTGTCTACGGAGCAGAAGCGGCAGCCCGCCACCATTTCAAGAAATCCGCGTACGACCTGACGCCCGACGAGGCCGCATGGCTGGCAGCCATCCTCCCCTCGCCCAGGCGATACGATCCGATCAGAAAAACAACGGCCTTGACTCGCCGCCATGAACGGATCCTTCGCCGGATGAACCAGACGGCGCATCATGACATCAAGCCTGAGTAGAAACGGATGCCCGGCATGAGAGGCGCTTCTTTCGTACAGCTCTGCGGTCTCATTGCTACCTGCCTCATTCCCCGCCTCACGCTCGCCGAAGAGCCCGCTGCAGAATTCTCCGTCTTGACGACCGAGGAAGTCGTGATATCCGCGACGAGAACGGCAGAGCCGATCGGGCAGAGTGCATCCGCCGTCACCGTACTCACGCGTGAGCAGATCGAGCGGTCTCCCTATGCAGGCGGACATCAATTGGACGATCTGCTCAGATCGGTTCCAGGCGTTCAGCCCGCAACGCTGAGCAGCCGCTACAATCATCCGACCGCACAGTCCGTGACGTTGAACGGCTTGGGCGCTCGTCGAACCTTGGTGCTCCTGGATGGTGTTCCGCTCAACGATGGGTTTGGAGGATGGATCAATTGGGGCTTGATCCCGAACGATATCGAACGGGTCGAGATTGTTCCCGGAGGGGCTTCGAACCTCTACGGTAGCTGGGCCATGGGCGGGGTTATCCACATCATCACGAACACCCCGGCTGAAGGAACGGGATTCAAGGCGGACAGTCAGGCCGGCACACTCAGCACCTATCAGCAGGCGTTGAATGCCCGGTACGGGACCGACCGATTCAGGTTTTCCATCGGTTACCGGTGGTTTCATACGAATGGGATCATTCCAGTCCCGGCCTATCAGCAAGGACCGGTGGACAGGACGAATGACTCGCGGCACGAACTGCTCAACGGCAAGCTAGCCTGGTTACCGTCGAGCAGAACGACCCTTGATCTCTCAGGGAGCCTGTTCCGGGAAGACCGGACATTTGGAACCAGCCTCAGCCTGGCGTCGAGAACGATCGGCAACATCGCGCTCGGACTGCACAGCGATCAGGGACAGGGCGGTCGATGGGACAGCAAACTGTTCGCCCAATGGCAGACCTTCCGGAACCAAACGTCCCAGATTACGCCGAGCCCGCTCCTGCGTCTCGCAGAATTCCGCAATCTGATTCAGACTATTCCCAGTAACGACTTCGGCGGGTCGCTGCAATGGACCGGCA
>VFKF01000481.1 GCA_009885705.1 Nitrospira sp.
ACAGAAACATGTTCGACATCTTTTCCCAAGGTCTCTTTGAAGGAGTCAAACCTATGATGATCATTCGCGATCACCTCGTCCGCCACCCAGACCGCTGCACACACCAAGGCATTTGTATGCCCATCTGCCCGACTGGCGCCTGGCTCTCCACCCCTCCCTATAAGTTTGATCCTTCACGCTGTCTGGAAAGCTGCCGCCTCTGCTTAGACGCCTGCCCCTCGCAAGCGATCTATGGGGTATTCAAGAAGGGCGAGAAGATGTTGGAGCCGCAAAAAAAATAGGACGGGTGTGACAGGGCCTGTCGCTTCCCCGCCTCCAGAGCGCGGACGCCTGCTCTGTGGGGCGGTACTTTCTAAAATTCCCTCGCAGACTCGGTCAGTTCCAGCTTTCCTTCCCCACAGAGCAGGCGTCCGAATCTCGCTCTTCTGGCAGAAGTCAGCGCCAAGGCGCTGACACACCCTTATAGAGAGATCGATGATCGGATTGCATGTGCAGTGCATCGGTTGCATCCGCGACTAGAAGAAGAGCGAAGGAAGGCCCTCGTTGGACGCACGCAGGGGGGATCTGCCTGCCCACCCCTAAGAGAGCCGAAGAGAAAAGCTCGGTCAGTTTCCGCCTTCCTTCCCACAGAGAAATCCGAACGGCTAAGTCCTCTCCTCCTGGAAAGTTAGCGCCTACGCCGTTCCACCTTTGCTGCTACTTATTTTGTATTGCTCAGGAAAGAGCCCTGGAAAAGCTCGCGGTCGAAGCCTGGAGTAATGGTGCCTGTGCTGGCGTAGCGATAGAGCACGACGTCGAAGATGGTCGACATCGTGGAGAGGACGAGGCCTAGGAGCGGGAAATAGAGGATGGCCAGTACCATGATCGCGATGGCGAGTATGGAATGGGTCGCGATCATGCCGGCGCCGATGACGAACGCAAAGGCTCCTGGGATGGCCCAGAAAAAGTAGAGCAGCCCGAATCCGAGACCAGCCAAGAGGTCTTCTCCCCAGGTTTTCTTGAGGAGCTGAACGGAGACTTGAATGGCTTCAAGCGGCCCTTTTCGTTCCGCTACCAACACCGG
This sequence comes from Nitrospira sp., assembly GCA_009885705.1. GTDB lineage: Bacteria > Nitrospirota > Nitrospiria > Nitrospirales > Nitrospiraceae > Palsa-1315. The sequence goes on from VFKF01000481.1 coordinate 1,064, forward strand.
CACCACGAGAAACGTGGCGACGGTCCAGGCCAAACCTAGCACACGCGCCACCATGTTACCGGCAAAACCGGATCTTCGTTCAATCGTTTTGAGAACCACTCCGATAGTGGCAGAAACCAGCGCCCACCCGAGGATCTGGGGGAAACAGGACAGGGCTTCGCGCAGCCCGTCCAGAATCGTCGCCTGTTTTCCTTCCAGTTTCCGCAAGACACAGACCGCGAGGGCGGCATTGAAAAAAATGGCGACCCCGTAGGTCACCACGTAGAACAGAAACATGCCGGCGTAGGACCACGACTCAATCCCTTGAAGCCCATCAGCCATCGAAGCCCCGGTCAATGCTCCGAGGATCGCAGGCACGGCGAACGACGCCGTGAGCAACATGAGGCTGGCAGACGAGGCGATGGGCAGAAGCAACAGGGTCTTGTCTTCCCACAGAATCTGCCAGGCCGCCGACATGATAGCTTGAGTTCGCGCAATCCTCTGAGTCCAGCCGGCTTGAATCTGCATGAACGCCCCTCGTCGCCAACGACTAGATTATTTGTTTCCGGAGCCGCCCCCAGTAGGCCGTGCCCACATGGCCACAGGCTCCGGTGAAGGTCGTGAGGGCCATGATCTGATAAACCTTACTGCGGGGGATTTTTACTTTGATGACCGGGTTCAAGAGGTCGGGCGACTGCATGACCAGCTTCAGCGATTCGCCGGCGGAGAGAATCGGCCACATGCAGGAGAGTCGCAATCGCATTTCGTGGCGCGGGATCGACATCGTATAGAGCCAGCCTTGATCGAGATGTTCCACCGCCATACGAACCAGCTTGCTCAGGACCGGCTGAAAGCGCGCTCGATTCCGCTGATCCAGTAAATCTCGTGCAGTGAGTCCGGCTTCGGCCAGCAGAGGCGCTGGCACATAGCAGCGGCCGTTCTGAAGATCGTGTGCAATATCTTTCACAATGTTCGTGAGCTGGAGCCCCTTCCCAAATCGCACACCGACCTCGGCCATGTCACGCACCTTCCACGAAGCCAGGGCCTTCCGATGCGCACACATTAAATCTGTCCAGAACTCACCTACACAGCCAGCCACATAATAGGTGTAGCGATCCAGATCGTCCAGCGTCTTCAACGCCGTGAGCTCCGCCGCCGACGTGCCGGGAAAGGCGACGAGGTCCATCTCCATGCCTTGCGTCAGCGTGGTCATGAGCCGTTGAATGCGTCGTCTATCGTCAGGCGAAAACGTCAGGAAAATCCTGAAACAATCTTCAAGCCGTTCGAGCAAGACCCGCTCGGCAGGATTGTGCTGGACTGGTCCCACGGCTCGCTGGATCTCTTGCACTTGAGTCCAGACGATCTGATCGCTCACGAACTGCGCTTTGAGTTGGCTGAGTAAATCCAGCCGCCGTGGACGGTCGATCAAATCCGTGTCCGCAATCGTGTCCGCGGCTCGGGCAAAGAGGTAGCCGAGGCTGACTTGATCGCGCACATCTGCCGGAACCACGACCAAGGTCGTATAGAAGAGACGGGAGACTTGCTTGAGGAGATCGCGGAGCAGCTCCTGCTTCGAAGCTTCTACGTTCGGCGCCACAGCTATCGCACTTCCAGCTTGCCTTCCATCCCCTTGTCGCGATGGCTGGGCATGGGCCAGAGACGCTTATCGCAGTAGATGGGAAAGGTGCCGGGCTGAGTCGGCGTAAATTTAATGGTGACGGTCTTCCCGGCACTCACATCCTGTTCGACAGAGAGACTGCCCGCTGGATCCTTGATGATGAAATTGTGCGGAGTAATGGTCGTCACACTGGTCAGCGTCAGTTCAACCGGCTTCCCGGCTTCGACGATCAGATGATTCGGGCTATAGGAGTAACTATCCAGCCTAATCGTGGCCCGCTGCACCCCGTCTGCCGCCACCGGGATCACCATAGGTGGGCCGGACTGAGAAGGTTCCGTGGCCTCAGCAAGAGTCCCGCCGACAGCGGTCAGTATCGAGACAATCGCCAAGAGAGAGAAGAATCGCACCGTCATCTTATGCATGCGCCATTTCTAACAGGAAGAACGGGAGAGGGTCAACTTTGCCCATGAGTTTCAGGCACTTCCGGCAACTTGACCTTGGCATTTACAGCGTTATTCTCTTCAACACACCGTATCATCATCTCGATTGAGATGCATTTGGCCGAATCGGTTAGTATAATCACTTTCGCTGATGGCTCGCCCAATGACGGGGCGAGAACCTGGTCTTGAAGGAGGATCTCGATGAAGTGGATGAAGGGTACATTCCTGCTGTTAGCCGCCAACATTCTGATCATGGTGACGCTCTCGCTCACCGTGCCGTTGCTGATCAATATCGTGTTACCGATGTTCGGGATCGATCTGCGGGGATCGGTCGATCTGAGCTCGCTCGTCTGGGCCCTCGTCTTCGGCTTTGGCGGCGCTTTTATCAGTTTGGCCTTCTCCAAACAAATGGCGCGGGCCATGTTGGATTGCCGACAGATCACGCAACCACGGACGCAAGCTGAACAGGTCATTTACGGGTCCGTCCAGGAAATCGCCCAACGGCTCCAGATCACGATGCCTGAGGTCTGGGTCTACGAATCTCCCGACCCCAACGCCTTCGCGACCGGCCCCAGCAAGAACAACTCCATGGTTGCCGTCTCGACTGGATTGCTGAACAACTTGCACGAGCAGGAAGTGCGTGCGGTCCTCGCCCACGAAATGGGACACGTCTACAATGGGGACATGTTCGCGACAACCGTGCTGGCGGGGCTGATGAATACCTTCGTCTACTACATTGCGATGTGGGTCAGACGGTTCTTCGCAGAACGCGATCAAGCGATGCTCGGATTCGGTCTGTCGATCGTACTCCAGATCATCGTGAGCGTTCTCGCCTCAGTCCTGATCAGCTGGTTTTCACGTCAGCGTGAATTCGGGGCGGATGCCTTTTCCGCCAAGGTCTATGGCAAGGACTCGATGATTTCGGCCTTGCGCGCGATCGATCGGTGGGTCAGCCGTTCGCAAGTCGAATATTCTTCGCAAGATGCGCTCGCGACCATGAAGATCTCCGGAAATTCCTCAGGCTTCATGCATCTCTTTGCCACGCATCCGCCGATTGAAGCGCGCATTGACGCCTTGGAGCGACTCTAACCGCGAGGTGCCCGATGGAACAAGTACGTCAGAGTCTGGTGGGATTACTCATAGCAACGAGCTCGATCCTCGGCTTTGGCTCAAGCAACCTGCTTGAGCCAAGCCCCGCTCAGGCGAGAGCAGAAGGAACCATACTTATGGCAGCACAGACACCCATGGTCTACGACTTTACGCTGAACGATATCGATGGCAAGCCGGTCTCACTGAGTCAGTTTCGTGGCAAAGTCCTATTGTTGATCAATACGGCCAGTTTCTGCGGCAATACGCCGCAGTACACGGACCTGGAAAAGATGTACGAGCAATATCGGGAGAAGGGCTTGGAGATCCTGGCGTTCCCTGCCAACAATTTCGGACAGCAGGAACCAGGAACGAATGCCGAGATCAAAACGTTCTGCTACACCAAATACAGCCTGTCGTTTCCGCTCTTCAGCAAAATCAGTGTGAAAGGCGACGACAAACATCCACTCTACCGGTACCTGACCGAACAGAGCCCGTTCCCCGGTGAAGTGGAGTGGAACTTTCAGAAGTATCTGGTCGACCGGTCAGGAAAGGTCGTCGCACGATACCCGCACAGGACAAAGCCGTTGGCGCCCGAGATTCTCCAGGATGTCGAACGAGTGCTCGCGGCCCGCTAACGCCTCACGTTTTTCGATAAAAAGAAATATTGGCTCGATATTCCTGAATCGCGGCGGCCAGGCTCTGGCTGCCGCGAGGGATATTCGCATCCAGGGCATCTTCAATCGCAGGATCGTCGATTTCCACATCATACCGGTCTTGCACGTTCGTTCTGACCGGCCCCTGCGTGATATCCCGCGGCATGAAGATCTCTTTCCAGACTTCCTTCTCGACCAGACAGACATCTCTGAATCGTTCATAGAGCAGCGCCAGCTTCTCCGCATCCGTCACCTTAATACGCTCTCCCATCCTGCTCCTTTTCTCTGTTTAATGACTAGGGGTTCTTCCGAAACATAGGCATTGATACGCTCAACACATGATCATAGGGCTTACTGGCGCTGATTCATATCGGCAGGGGGAACAGACTCGACGATGGTAAATCGCATGGTACCCACTTGATTGCCGGCATGAAACGACTGTTGCCCGAGCGGTGTAATGAACAACTTCACCAGATAGGTCCCCACGGCCCACGTATCCCCCGTCCTCTTCAATTCTAAAAACCCATAACGTTCGTGCCCCGGCACTTCCAACGTATCTTTGCCGAGCGGCACTGACGAGAACACGCCCTTCTGCTCCTCGATAAACCATTGCGCGCTAAACTGGGTAGGATCTTCCAGTGGAGCCGACTCGAACACAATATAGATCGCGGGGATGTCCCGTGGAAATACCGAGCCAGGCTCAACGGGCTTCAGGCGGGGATCCTGGGTATACCAGCCTTTGCGGCCGAACGTATCCCATTCGACATCGTACCCTCTAGCCATCTTGATCCAGGTAAACAGGGATTGCGGAATGCCCTTCTTCTGGTCGTCGAATGACGGGCTCTGCGTCGGATCAGCCTCGGTGGTGGCCTGCTCTTTCGGGACGAATGAATCCCGCGCCTCGACTCCCTCCCAGGCACAGAGTCCACACCCCATAGCGGCCAGTATGCCCACCAGAACCTGCGTCCTTCTTGTGCTTCGCATGCGCATGGAAGTTAGATGTACCGGCTGTTCGCTCATGTGGTTATGGTATCGGGAGCGCTGCTGAGGGTCAATGGCCGATTGACAACATCGCTCATCTTTATACGCTCCGCCTCAACGTCTATGCTACGCTGATCAGATAGCCCTCTAGAAAAGGACCCTGTGTAATTGACGTCGACCAACACCCTTCACGAAACCACGCCAACCACCTCCCGACCCCCGAGTACGAGTACAGGTGAGCAGGGCCTTCGATACGGCCTTCGAGATGGGGCCTGCCAGGCCATCACGCAAGGCAGCGGAGAGCAATACCTCTCTGCCTTTGCGCTGCTTCTACATGCCAGCCCATTCCAGTTGAGTGCATTGTCGGCGCTACCCCAACTCATCGGAACGGGGGCTCAACTTGCCTCCGTCAAACTGTTGCAGTGGTTCCCCAATCGCAAAGCGCTCATCTCTCTCGGCACCGTAGGACAGGCCCTCGCTTGGATCCCCATCCTGCTTCTGCCGCTTCTGCTCCCACAGTGGGGGCCCTGGCTCATCGTGGGCGGCGCCGCCATCTACTTTGCATGCGCCCACTTCACGACACCGGCTTGGAATAGCTTGATTGCCGACTGGATCGATCAGCATGAGCGGGGCGCCTACTTCGCACGCAGAGCTCAAATCATTGCCAGCCTCAGCTTCTTCGCACTCTGCGGAGCCGGATGGGTCCTCAGCCTCTGGCAAGATTCCACTGCGGCCTGGTGGGGATTCGTCGTCATCTTCTCCGTCGCGGGGGCCGCTCGCCTGCTCTCGGTCTTGGCCCTGTCGCCTATTCAGGATATACACCAGACCGCCCATCGCGAGGCACAACAAGGGTTTCGAGGATTTTTCCAGCAGCGAGTCACGAAAGACTTTCGTCGATTTCTGCTCTTCGCAGGACTCATGCATGTCGCCGTGTTAGTGGCCGGCCCCTTTTTCGTCCTCTACATGCTGCAAGAAATCCATCTGTCTTATTTCGGGTACGGAGGATGGCTGGCAGCAGGACTGCTCGGTCAGCTCATGACCCTCCAGGCCTGGGGCCAATTCGGAGACCGCTTCGGCAACAAGGCGTTGATGTCCATCACCGGATTCACCGTGCCGTTTCTCCCTATGCTCTACCTCGTGAGCACGAACTTCGGCTTTCTGCTGGCCGTCAATTTCTTGGGTGGTGTGATCTGGGCCGGCCTGGCCTTGGGCCTGCAGAATTATGTATTCGATTCGGTCGGTCCTGAGGACCGGGCAAAAGCCATTGCGTTGTACAGCACGGTCAACGCCGTAGGATGGTCGGTAGGGGCCTTGCTCGGCAGTTGGTTGGTCGAGAGCCTGCCCTCCCACGTCGAATGGGCAGGTGTCACACTCACCTATGCATCAAATTTACCCTTCGTCTTCTTTCTCTCAGGTGCCCTGCGGCTGCTGGTCTCTGCCTGCCTTCTTGGCACCTTCCATGAAGCGCGGCAAGTGGAGCAGGTACCGCGACGACACCTGCTCTGGGAATTACCGCTGGTAAAACCCCTTGCTCAATTTGTGACCTGGACTCGACTGACAACGAATCGCTAGAAAGTCGGTCTCTCTAACGTGGAACCGGCGGCTGGGCGGCCCGCTCTTGTTCCTCTTGTTTGAGCTTCTCGAATGCCCGATCGGCATGGCCCCGAACTTGATCCGCAGTCGGCTGTGGAGTGGGCTTGGGTTGATCGCCGGCGCAGGCCCCAACGACCGAGCACAGTACGAAACCCATCAAGCCCACAACGGCCACTCGCTGCCATGTCTTCGCGCTTGTATGATCGATCACCATTTCCTTCCTCCCGCATTGAGGCCCATAACGTCAACGTCGCATTGATCCATTTTACGCCCCTCACAGTCGGAACACTACATCACCACTGGCCTCTCCGCTCGCCCCATATGCATCCGCATTGACTGGGTCAGACCGACAGGGTATTGTGCCCGACAGACCACCTGAACCCACGAGGCTCCATGTCGCTACACGACCGCCTGACAGAAGATCTCAAGCTCGCGATGAAGGCCCGCGACCAACTGCGCATGGACGTCATCCGCATGGTCAAGGCCGCCGTCATGAATAAGGAACTTGAGCTCAAGAAGGACCTCGACGATGCGGAAATGAGCCGCGTCATGACGACCATGATCAAGCAGCGCCGTGAATCCGTCGAGCAATTCGAAAAGGGCAACCGCGTCGAGCTCGCGGCAAAGGAGCGGCAAGAGATCACCATTCTCGAGTCCTATCTCCCGCAAGCCATTTCACCGGAACAACTCGCCACCATCGTCGACACAGCCATTCAACAAACCGGCGCGCATTCGCTCAAAGAAATGGGCGCGGTGATGAAGGCCGTGATGGTCCTGGTTGCCGGTCAAACGGTAGACGGCAAACAGATCAGCGAGCTCGTGCGCGCCAAACTCCAGTAGCCCGACCGGCACCTGCTATACTCGAAGGTAATTGCTCGCACATTCCGTGTAAGCGCCTGACAGGACACAGCATGGGCATTCTTATCGTCGACGACTCCCCGGACCAGCAAGTACTCCTCCGAGCTATCCTCGGAAAAGCCGGCCATACGGATCTCCAGAGTGCCGACTCGGCACAGGCGGCATTCCTCCTGCTCAACATGGACGGCCAGGCACCGCCACCCCAGATCGACTTGGTCCTGATGGACGTCCTGATGCCCGAGCTGGATGGAGTCGAAGCCTGCCGCCAGATCAAAAGCCGACCGCATCTTCGTGATATTCCTATTATTATGGTCACGGCCAAGAGCGACCTCTCCAATCTCCAAGAAGCCTTTTCGGCCGGAGCCATCGATTTCATCACCAAACCCGTCACGAGCGTAGAACTCCTCGCCCGTGCCGCCTCCGCGCTGGCGCTGAAGAAAGAAATGGACTGCCGTAAAGCGCGCGAAGAAGAGCTCCGCCGAAGCAATGATGCGCTACAGAAGGCGATGGGGGAGGTCAAGGTCCTCAGAGGACTCATCCCCATCTGCGCCTCCTGCAAAAAAATCCGGAACGACGGTGGATTCTGGCAGCAATTGGAAGAATATATCGGCGAACATTCCGAGGCAGAATTCAGCCACGGCATCTGCCAGCCCTGCGTCAAAAAGCTTTATCCTGGAGTTTATCAGGAGTAGTTGCTACGCTTTCTCAGGCTCACCACTCGTATCCACGGGGTATCGCGCGCATGGGAATTTTAATCGTTGATGATTCGGCGGACGACCGCCTCCTGCTCCAGTCGATTCTCTCGGCAGCCGGCTACGACCATATCCTGGTCGCCGACTCAGCAGCCGATGCATTCCGGTTGCTCGGGCTCGATGGCGACAAGCGTGGAGCCGCTCGTATCGACCTCATCCTCATGGATATGATTATGCCGGAGATGAACGGCATCGAAACCTGCCGCCAAATCAAGGCGGTCGAACGATTCCGCGACACACCCATTATGATGGTCACCGTCAAGACCGATCCTGTCGATCTCCAGCTCGCTTTTGCCGCAGGCGCACTCGACTATATTGGAAAACCCATCAACAAGATTGAGCTGCTGACGCGCGTCCGATCGGTCCTGCGCCTGGTGCACGAAATCGATCGTCGGCAGGCGCGCGAGCAGGAGCTCCTTGAGGTCATGCGCCAACTCCAGGAAGCGAACCAGATGCTCCTGCGCCTCTCCTGCCTCGACGGCCTCACCGGCATTACCAATCGCCGGCAATTCGATGACTTCCTGGATCAGGAATGGCGCCGGGCCGTTCGCGAATCGACACCGCTCTCCCTGATTATGCTCGACATCGATCGCTTCAAATCTTATAACGATGCCCATGGCCATACGTCCGGCGACGAATGCCTCCGGCAAGTGGCTGCTGCGATCTCGGGAGCCGTCAACAGACCGGGAGACCTGGTCGCTCGCTACGGCGGCGACGAATTCGTGGTCGTCCTCCCCGGCACCCGTACGGACGGAGCGGCCCAAGTGGCAGAGACACTTCGCCAGCGTATTCAAGCCCTCGGGATTACACATTCAGACGGCAAATTCATCACGATCAGCGTCGGCTTTGCCAGCATCATCCCAAGCCGAACCGCCTCCCCCACCGACTTGATCAAAGCCGCGGACCAAGCGCTGTATCAAGCCAAACAAGAAGGCCGTAATCGAGCCAAACAGGCGGGCATTCTCACCCTCGTCCCGCACTCCCACGAGGACTGACCCTCTCCTCCCTATGACCATGATGCCAGGGCCTCGACGAGATGTGCTGGTGACAATCGGCGCGGCGCGTACCGCACCCTCTCGTTGCCCTTACCTTCATATGCATTCCCGGTCTCTTCAGGCTATAGACATACCGTCGTCAGCGAAAGCCTGAGTGTCCATGCCTAAAAAAACACCACCGAGTCGAACGAATCAGACGGCCAAGCGACAACCAACCGCCCCTGCCCCACGCCGCCTACAGGCCACACAACCTTCAAAACGCCACGTGCCTCCGCCCTCGCGTACCGAACCGATAGAGAAGCAAGGACGCCGCGCTGCCCTCCCTCAAAATACGACACAAGCGAAGCTGGCTCTGCAGAGAAGCGAGGACCGGTTTCGCGCCTTGGTGGAAACGACAAGCCATTGGGTCTGGGAAATCGATGCGCATGCCGTATTTACCTACTCGAGCCCACAAGTGTTCGATATCCTCGGATATGAACCAAAGGACGTACTCGGGAAAACTCCGTTCGACTTGATGCTGCAGGAAGAAGCCCGCCGCATGGAAAGCCTGTTTACCCCCATCGCAGAAGCGCGGCAACCCTTCAGCTGTATCGAGTCCGTCTACCTGCATAAAGACGGCCGCCGCATCGTCCTTGAATGCGGCGGCATGCCCATTTTCGATCATGCCAACAGGTTCAGCGGATACCGTGGCATCGATCGAGACATTACGGAACGCAACCGCACGGCGGAGGAAACCAGACACAACCAAACGCTCCTGGCCTCAATCATCGAGAATATTCCCCACATGATTTTCGTCAAAGATGCCAAGACCCTCAAGTTTGTGCGTTTCAATCTGGCAGGGGAACAATTACTCGGATATCCCAGAGAAGAACTCATCGGCAAAAGCGATTATGACTTCTTTTCCGAACAGGAAGCCGACTTCTTCACAAGCTTGGACCGGAAAACGTTGCAACTCGGGCAGAGCCTCGACATTCCGGAAGAACTAATCGAAACTCGGCAGAAGGGGAAAAGGCTGCTCCATACCAAGAAAGTCCCGATCAACGGCGACGATGGCACCCCCCAGTATTTGCTCGGCATTTCAGAAGACATCACCGAGCGCAAACACATCGAGCACGGTGAACGAGAGCGGGCGCGCAAGCTGGAACAGCAACAGATTTCGCTGTGTGAACTGGCCAAGCACGAGGCGATCTATACGGGCAATCTCAACGAAGCGTTGCAATTGATCACCGAAACGGGAAGCCGAGTGCTCGGAGTGGAGAGGGTGAGCATTTGGGCCCTCAATGAAGAGGGCAATGAGCTTGAACTACTCGACCTCTATGAACAGACCTCGAACCGGCACACAGCCGGCGCCACACTAACAGCCCAAGACTACCCGTCTTACTTCCAAGCCGTCGCACATGAAGAGCATGCGATTGCGGCCCATGACGCGCATGCAGACCTCCGAACCAGGGAATTTTCCCAATCCTATCTGACCCCACTCGGGATTGGCGCCATGCTAGATGCGCCAGTCCGCCGCAAAGGACGGGTCATCGGCGTGTTATGCCATGAACATGTCGGGAGGCCTCGGTCCTGGACGATGGAGGAAGTGTATTTCTCCAGTTCACTGGCCACCTTTATCACCCTTGCGCTCGAAGCGCACCAACGACGGGGGGCTGAACAAGCCCTCGTCCTGGCCAAAGAGGCAGCGGAAGTCGCCAGCCGGGCCAAGAGCGAGTTTCTGGCCGGCGTCAGCCACGAGATCCGGACGCCGATGAATGCGATTATCGGGATGGCCGATTTATTATGGGAAACGGACCTCACCCCAGACCAGCGGAAGTATTTGCGAATTTTTCGCCGAGCCGGAGGAAACCTCTTAAGTCTGATTAACGACATTCTCGACCTCTCAAAAGTTGAAGTCGGCCATCTTGAATTGGAAGCAACCGACTTCGACTTGAACGATGTGATTGAAAAGGCCATCGAGATTCTCGCCATGCGGGCGAATGAAAAAGGCCTCGAACTGGCCTGCCACCTCTCGCCCACCGTGCCCTGCGCCTTGATCGGAGACCCCCACCGGCTCCACCAGATACTCCTCAACCTCATCAGCAACGCGATCAAATTCACGGACAGCGGATCCATCACCGTGCGGGTGACCGAGGACTCCGATGTTCCCACGCCTGGAGCGATTCGATTTTCCGTCAGCGATACCGGTATCGGCGTTCCGTCCGACAAACTCGATGCCATCTTTGAGAGCTTTACCCAAGCCCACGCCTCCATGACGCGCAAGTATGGGGGAACCGGTTTGGGCCTCACCATTTCAAAACAATTGGCCGAACTCATGAACGGACGGATATGGGTCGACAGCACCATTGGGCAGGGCAGCACGTTCCATTGCTCGGTACAGTTAGCGGTGCAATCTAGTCCAGCACCGACGCAGGATAACGCCCTCGTCAATCTTCAGGGAATCAGAACCCTTGTAGTGGACGACCATGCCACCAACCGCCTGATCCTTTCTGAAACCCTGGCAGCCTTGGGTGCAGAAGTGACAGATGTTGCGTCTGGCCGTGAAGCCATCGATGAATGGCGGCGCGCCTCAACGTCCGCACGTCCCTATCAGCTCTTGCTTCTCGACTGCCGCATGCCGGAGATGGACGGGTTCCAAGTCGCCGAAACCATCCGACAAGCCAGCCCCTCCCCTGACCTGACGATTGTGATGCTGGCCTCCCACCATTGGGCCGACGACATTGCCCGCACCTACGATATGGGACTCGGCGGGTATTTGATCAAACCCATCAGGAAGTCTGATCTGCTGCAGACCGTCGGGATCGCCCTCGACCGTGCAACGGGCACCCACCACGCCACGGCTTCAGCACGCGTGACTCCCTCACCTTCGAACGAAACCAGTGCGCTTCGCATCTTATTGGTCGAAGATTCCCCGGATAACCAAGTACTGATCCGTTCCTATTTAAAGCAGACGCCCTATCGCCTCGACATCGCAAATCACGGAGGCATCGCATTGGAGCTATTCAAGAATGGTTATTACGATCTGATCCTCATGGACATGCAGATGCCGGTCATGGACGGCTATGAAGCCACCCTCGCGATCAGGGCATGGGAACGGGAGCATGATCTTCCGCCGACACAAATCATTGCCTTGACCGCTCTGGCTCTGAAAGAAGACGGGATCAAGATACTCGACGCCGGCTGCAATGCTCACATGACCAAACCCATTAAGAAGCACACGCTCCTAGAAGTGCTCCAGGCCTGTAAAGGACGCTGCACCTCATGACAAGGGGACAGGATGAACGCGCGGAGGGGCCCATTACCGTACTGATCGACCAGGATCTCGAAGAGATCGTACCTGGTTTTATCGAGAACCGTCGAAGTGACGTGAAGACGCTCCAACGTGCGTTGAAAGAGAATAACCTGCGTGCGATCCATCTGATCGGTCATCGCCTGAAGGGGGACGGGGGAGGATACGGATTCGACGCCATCAGCACGATCGGGGGCGTCCTAGAGCAAGCAGCGGCACGAGAAGACCGGGATGTCATCCGACAACAGATCGCCGAACTCGTGGACTATCTCGCCCGCATCATAGTGGTGTATCGGAAGTAAGCATGGTTAATCTGCAGAAGCATTTCAGCCTCTATTTGTGACCGATTACACTCCTACCAAAATCGCTTTTTCGCAAAGGCATGTCCAGATCCAGACTTGAGATACCGCTCGAACTCGACCGCTCGCTGATCATCTTAGAAACAGAGGTGCAGCACGACTTTCCAGGGGCGATACTTTGAGGTATGGGGCGACCCACCGGCATTGTGAGTTCGAAGCCGCTCATCGAGGTTAGCGGTGATGCCTATGTAGCGTTGTTCTGGAACAGAGAGGCTTTGGAGAAGATAGACGTACTTCATGAAGCCGTCCCCCTTCGCACAGCTGCGAGACAGTGCTTCGGGGGACAGCCTTCATTCTAAAGCTGGCAAGCCAGCCGAAGCTTTAGCGAAGGCTGGTGGAGGGCAAGCGATTCAACCGTCGTTGGGCCCGCTGCTCCGTTTTGAAATTCAAGGAGTTGCCCTGGCGGCCTAGAAGCCAGACCAGCAGTTTAGGAATGTGAGCTAGACGTATTAAAAATGGCTCGGTGTTTCAAATGGTTTCCCCACTTTTCATTTGAATGCAGCGGCTTAGGAACATTCCAGCGGCTCTACTGATTTCAGAGGCTCTGATGGATTCGAACAACTTTTAGCTCAAATTTAGCACAAAGTTTCGGAATGGCATTACTTAGTGCGGGGGAGGTCTCAACTCTCAAGAAGTTCTCCCCTGAGGTCATTTCAGATTCAAGGAAGCTTACATCTGCACCCGATCGATAGCAGTAGAGAGCACGATTACTTTTCTAGCCCATGAATATGAATTACACTGTGTTCCCAGCTAGTAGATTTCAGAAGATCGTCGTGAAAAATGGCTATACGTTTGAAGTCCCGTGCTTCTCCTGGAGGTATGGTCATGAAGATCATTTTTTTAGTTCGAGCAACGATGAGATCTCCATCTTTCAGTATTATGGGTCTTCTCCCTCCCGAGTGGGTGATTTTGGCCTGATCTCATATCGGGTTGAGCATGCAGGTGAGGATTTTCAGGCGCAGGTACTCCTCGTCGCATAAGCCGTAGCTCCGCCGCTGAATGACGCGGATCTTGTTGTTCATGCCCTCGACGAATCTTAAGGCGACCTTGTTCTCCGGCTTGCCGTAGGCCGCGATGGAGAGCTTCTTCTCCTCGCTCAAGACCCAACGCACCGCGGCGAAAACGTACCGCACGCGCGACCACGCCAAAGCGGACGTGTTCGATTACATCGAACGCTTCTATAATCCCAGGCGGCGGCACTCGACGTTGGGCTATCTCAGTCCGATGGAGTTTGAACGGCAGGCGAAATGAGTGTAGGGCGGTGTCAACTAAACCGGCAGCAGCCCAACCTGCCCCCAATCCTTGGACCCGTTGCTTTGAATTTCTCTTCAACATGACTGATGTGCTAAAATTAACGCGTAAAAAGCCCTGTCATACGTGCCAATCTCGGAAAGGATACAGCCATGAAAACTGACTATACGGCAGTGGTCAAACACGTGGGTGCCTGGTGGATCGGTTGGATTGAAGAAATTCCAGGCGTGAATTGCCAGGAATCCACACATGATGAACTGGTGACCAGCCTGCGGGCAACCCTCCGCGAAGCGTTGGAATTGAACAAAGAGGACGCACTCGCTGCAGCCGGAGCGGACTTTCAAGAAGAACCGATTGCCATATGAAACGACAGGAGCTGCTGCGCCACTTGCACGATCATGGGTGCGTGCAACTTCGAGAAGGGGCTCGGCACTCCTGGTGGCATAATCCAGCCCTGAATACACGGTCCGCTATTCCACGCCATACAGAAATCGTCGACATCCTCGCGAAGAAGATCTGCAAAGATCTTGGAATTCCGCCTGCCAAATAGCTCTCGGACTCGCCGATCGCCAGCCGCTCGGCTAGCCGCTCGTGCTCAGCCATCTCTTTCCCGCGATCATCGGTCAGCGTTTTGCGCAGCAGCGCGGGCAGATGCCGGAGTGTCTTGGTGAAGCCCTCGCGGGCACTCCGCGCATCCGTGCCGGTCATTCGGGCGGATGACCAGGCGGGTCGTCCGCTCGACCAGTGTGCCGACGGCCGAGCCATTGCGGGCTCCCTTGATCAGGTCGCCTTCGCAATGGCCGGGCACGGTACGCGTGGCCACCTCAGCCGGGCGTGCCTTGCGCGCCTGACGCAACGCGGTCAGCAGTTCGCTCCGCAGGTGCCGCGAGGCAGCACGTACAGGCCCACATAGATGGTTCCGGCCGACAGCTGTTTGCCCATGTCGTCAGGATACG
>VFKF01000419.1 GCA_009885705.1 Nitrospira sp.
CAGGATCAAACTCTCATAAAGGTGTTCTTAGAATTTGGACCAAGGGCCACCACTTCAATACACTTACACCATTGCTCAACATTCTCTATTCAGTTGTCAAAGAACAAAAGCACCTGTCACGCGAGCCGTGCACTATACTCCGTGCACCGAAGCGTGTCAAGGGACCCTTTTACCAAATTTAATGGTTGGGTATTCCCTAAAACCGCATGCCCTCACCGCAACACTCGCACGCGGCTACCGAGGCAAGAAGCACAAGCACCCTGCGAACAGGTGGGAAGATAACAAAGGCCCCCCCCATGAGTCAAGCACCATTTGCATGTCTGATGAAATAATTATCAAATAATACAAATCGCCTGTATCCATGCATCATTGAGCACTCTGCACGACCGCCATCTTTGAGGAAATCTCTACCGTACCCACTCGACCTGATGCCCTCAAATGAAATTTTGACGACAGATTGCCCATTCCTGCATCAATACGACCTATTTCTCTAAAAATGAGAAATCTATGTAGGTATCTATCTAGATTTCACACTCTTGCGTCCAACAATCCGTGCGCTACTGCCCAACGAATCCCCTATTCCTATTGCGCAGACTCGGCTTCGGAAAATGACGCTCCGGATGACTTTTCACGGACCATCCTCCTCCCATGCCTTGCAGGACCAGGAGACCGATGCTCATTGAGCCTGCCATGAACGCATCAATCTCAATCCCACATCAAGAATACTTCGCAGGCCGCTCAACACATCAATACAGACACCCGCCTGATACTGCTCGTCCATGATGTGCAAACGGCCTGCACCGCCGTCACCAGTTGTTCTTGTGCGAGTCGCTACCGAACCAACCCCTGCACCCCAATTTAGCTGCCTTCCAGTTTCTTCAACGCCGCCCACTGTGCGTCTACACCTGACACCCAATTCCGTCTATCAACATTGGGCAACCAGGGCTGCGCCGACCGCAACGAGAAGAGATCATTGCGGTCGCATATATCCCCGTACCATAATATCGAACAGCTGAATCCTGATCGGAGGGTGTATGCCGTTCTCACGTCGAACATTACTCAAGGCCACCGGACTTGGAACGATCGCTGCATTGACCGGCGGCTGCGATGCCGTCGGATCCATCTTCGGCCGGATGTTTGCCATCCCCTCCCGCGACACCACCTATTTCACACCCAACGCAAAATTCTATGTCGTGAACTATGCCGACAGCGCTGTTTCCATGACGCGAGACGTCGATATTGAGCAATGGAAAGTCCGCGTCAAAGGGGAAGTGAAAACACCCCTGGCACTGGGCTGGCGGGATATATTGAACCGCGATTCCTACGATCAAATCTCCACCCTCATGTGTATCGACACGCTTCCTGGCGGCGACAGCATGGGCACCGCGACGTGGCGCGGGATCTCGCTCAAGAAACTCCTACGGGAGGCAGGCGC
>VFKF01000364.1 GCA_009885705.1 Nitrospira sp.
ACCCTCGCCGCCATGACCGAGCTCGTCGATGGGTTGATCCTCGGGCGTTACCGCGAGGCGATCCGGCATGGCGGTGACACGTTAGCGAACGCGGGTCTTCGCCAATGTTGCGTCATCGCGTTGGGCGGATACGGTCGCCGTGAGCTGGCGCCCCATTCGGATGTCGATCTCATGTTTCTGTTCCTTCCCGAGGCGAAGTCACAGGTCGAGACGCTGGTGCGTGCCGTCTTGCATCCCTTGTGGGACTCTGGATTTCAGGTCGGACATAGCGTACGAACGATTGCCGACTGCATCGAGCTGGCTGAGGCCGATGCAACCGTGAAGACCTCGATGATGGAGTCCCGGTTTCTTGCGGGAAGCCCCGAGTTATTCGAGCAGTTTCACAGCCGGTTTATGCGGAAAGTCGTGGTCAAGAATCCGGATACCTACTTGGATCAGAAACTGGATGAGCGCCGGCGCGAGTACCAGAAGTTCGGCGAGACGGTGTATTTGCTGGAGCCGAATGTCAAGAAAAGCACCGGCGGTCTTCGCGACTTGCATTTGCTGCAGTGGGCCGGCATGGCCCGGTATCAGGCGCCGACGATCCGTGAATTGTCCGATCGCGGCATTCTGTCCAGAGCCGATTCCATCGCCCTCACAGAGGCACGGGATTTCTTGTGGCGGGTCCGGTCGCTCCTCCATGTCCATGCCGGTACGGCTCAGGAGATTTTGTCGTTCGATGAGCAGATCTGGCTGGCCCAACATTTCGGGTTTCAGGACCAGCCGCACTTGTTGGCCGTCGAACAGTTCATGCAGCAGTATTACCGGCACACGACGGGCTTGCATGAAAGCTGTATGCGGTTTGTCGAGCGTTGCCGGAGCGTGCCGTTTTGGCGCCGAATTGCGCGGTTCTTGCCGGCGCCCCGCGTCGATGAATATTTTGTGGTACGGGGCGGGGTCCTGACGGTTGCGGATGAATATCGCGCCAAGGTATTAGAAAGCCCGGCGTTGCTCCTCCGCCTGTTCGATGTCGCGCGATCGCAGCGTCTGATTATTGTCCCGCCATTACTCGAAGACATCCACCGGCATGTCGATACGGTCTCGGCGGAGGCCTATCGGACGCCGGAGGTGAATCGTACCTTTCTCGCGATTCTCTCGGGACCTGGCACAGCCAAGACGCTGGAGGCGATGCATCGGGCCTCTGTGCTGGAAAAGTTGGTTCCCGCGATGAAGCG
>VFKF01000369.1 GCA_009885705.1 Nitrospira sp.
AACGGCATCCCGCCCAAGGAGATGGCACGTGCTGGTACATTCTGATGAAAAGGTACCGATCGCACGCCTGCTGACGTTTCTTGAGCATGGCGAGCGCTTGGCGAACGAATGTGCCAAGGCCCAGGCTGCGCTGGCGCCGGATATCGGATCGCGGCGCTTTCTCCTCAGTCAAGCTCGTCAGGAAGCTGCGCATGCCGTGGTGTTTCAAGGCGCCATTGCCTGGCTCGCACCGAGGCATCTCGGCGATGCACCGTTTCTGCCGGCGTTGGAAGAGTATCGAACGCTGCTCAATGAAGCGCTGGCTCGGAAGGATGTGCTCGAAACGTTTTTGGCTGAGCAGGTCATTCTCGAGGGACTAGGCGAAGCAATCCTGACGCGAATCGAAGGAGGATTGACCAAGCGCACGGCACCATTTGGTCGACTGCGACGAATCTTACTTCAACAAGAAGAGGCTCATCATGGGTTCGGCAGACGGATGCTTGAACGGGCAATGGCCGAAGGGCGAACCGATGCGGAGACGTTACGTCGCCGCGCGCAGGACTACCTCGCACTCACCGATCGGATGGTCCTGACATTGAGCGATCTCTTCGAGTCGATCGCCGAAGAACCGACAGCCTGGGCCCAGGATGTGCGGAAGTTTCTGCCCCCATGGTTGACCGAGGTGCCGGCGTGATCTCGGTCATCATGCCGGCCTACAACGAAGAGCGGGCATTGCCGAACACATTGCGTGCTCTCTTCACCCAACAGGGGGACTACGAAGTGGTCGTCGTCGACGGCGGCAGCACCGATGGCACCATGAACGTACTCGAAGAATTCGGATTTATCCCTGACGCGTCGCATCGTACGGTTCACGGTTCACGTTTCACGCTTCACTCTCCCAAAGGTCGCGCCTCTCAGATGAACGCCGGAGCCAAGCAGGCCACAGGCGAGTGGCTCCTGTTCCTTCATGCCGATACGATTTTGCCAGCCGGCGCAATTCAGCGGCTGAATGAGATGGAGGCGGATCAATCCATCCAAGCCGGTGGGTTCATGCACCAGTTCTCCGGCGACGACTGGCGGCTTAACCTGATCTCGTTTCTGGACAATTTCCGCTGTATCCGCAGCCGGATCATTTATGGCGATCAAGCTCTTTTTGTCCGCCGAACGCTGTTCGAACGACTGGGTGGGTTCCCCAATCAGCCTATCCTCGAAGATGTGGCCTTTTGCGAGCGTCTCATCGCGGTAACGACCCCGCTGCTGCTCTCGCCGTCCGTCGTCACAGACGCCCGCAAGTTCTTGAAAATGGGTATCTGGCGAAGCTTTTTTCGTGTGTTGCTCATCATCCTCCACGTCGAATTCCGTCTGCCGGTGCTCCCCCGCACGTTCTTCAAAGATATCCGCTAATACGATAGTTCATGGCAGACGTGTTCCAACGCCGCTCGAACACGATCAACGATGTATCTGCAATGTCGGAGGTGTCTTCGATCACGGCTTGTGCAAGGGGTTGGTCGAACAAACCACACCGAACTGGGTCAAGGTGGCCGCGGCGCTCACCTATATCCGGGAATCCAAGATCCCGATCGGGACCATCGTCGAGAGCGGCACTCAAAAAGTAGGAAGGTGAGTCGTTGAGGAGCGGAATATTGACGAGGACTATAAGAACGCGTTCGGGGAAGAGCCACCGATGATCAATGGCGTGGCGATCATGACGGATATGGACAATACCAAGGAACAGGCCACGGCCTACGACGGCGATATTGTCTTTCAACGATCGGTGACGGTATCGACTCGAGAGCCGTGATTTCTGTGCTGGCTCATGGTGAACGGGCTGGCCTGTTCAGGGCCAGCCCGTTCATGGACACCACCGCGCGTGAGGTGGGTGCGCGGATTCGAAATAGGCTTACTGAATAGAGTTCGCGAAGCCGCCTCGCGTAATTTCCGCGCGGACGGTGTCCCCGACCTTCTTCTGCTTGATGTGCTTCGTGCCTTGCCCGACGCGCAGACTGACTTGGTTGCCTTCGTAGTCTTCAACCGTATAGATGTCGCCTTCGACATTTTTCACGGTTCCGCCAACCGTCTTCCATGCCGGGCCTGGCTTGGAGTCATGGTGGCCGGCCTTGGGGGCCTCGCCCTGCTCAGGGACATGGCTGACGGCTTCAGCCGCCGCCTTGGCAGACGAGTGGCTGGTTTGGCTGGACTTCTTGTTTTTGGAGTCCTTGGCCAACGCCGGAGCGATCGCCAATGCCACAATAGCCAGGGTGCTCACCAGGACCGTAAGCGTCTGCTTGTTTACCTTCTTCATGCCAAAACCTCCTTGCAACGTGAGAGTGGTCTTCAACCTAGAACCCCTCAGCAAGGCGTATGCCGAAATGGGCGGGCAGATTGATCAAGGGAATTCAGCAGGTTATGAAAGCTGTTGGGAGAAGTGCCTCGAAATGCCAACAAATATAGGAAAAAAAACGGCATGAACCTGTCCAAATATGACCCTATCTGCCGATGTGAGGATAGGTGCTGGCAGGGCCATAGGCGGTGTCTATAGTGCGCAAGCCATTCGAAAACCTGGTTGCAAGCTGTGCATCCTATCCATATTCTCCGTGTGAGCCTCGTCATCCTCCACGTCGAGTTTCGCCTGCCGGACATGCCTCGTGCACTTTTCAAAGATACTCAATAGTCTCTCTGAAGAATGGATCTTCACGTCGAGCAGCAGTGGCGCCGGGATATCGAATCCCATTGATTCTGGTGTGCCCCACTCGTTGAGTGGCACCTCTGCCCATAGGTCGTTGGCCTACCGGTGCCGAGCGTCACGCGTTCCATGCCGAGACTTATTTTTTCCGGGAATTTATGCATCCTCTTGGCGTGCGTGATTGATCGGATAGTTTTCCGGATTCTGTAAGCGCCAGCGATGGTCAGAAGGAATCAGAATTGTGATATATAGTGTCGACTCGGAGTAGTATGAGTAATCGGAGTACGTATGGCAGAAACCCTATCTGATCAGAATATCCTCATTGTTGAGGACCAAGAGGGCCCGCGAAGAGCCTTGATGATGATTCTCGGCTCGTTCTATCGGATCCATACGGCGGAGACGGCCTCTGCCGCACTGAAAATTATTGTCGAATCTCCCATTGACCTCATGCTGATGGATGTCGGCCTTCCCGACTATAGCGGCATCGAATTGCTGCGACGGGTGAGAGCCACCGGGCGAGATGTCAAAGTGATTGTGATGACCGGAGGGGCTTCCATCGAGTCCGCTGAAGAGGTCTTACGATTGGGGGCGGTGGCCTATCTCCTCAAGCCATTCAATTTTCAAGAGGTACTTACGTTGGTTGAGAATGCGTTAACGGTGAAGGACCCGAAATTGGCATCGTGAGTGTTTGCGAGTATTGGCTCTTGTTCTCATGGTTTCAGGATGTCGATCCTTTCCACTTGCGTGTGATTCAAGAAAATATTCAGGCTTGGTTTTACCGCATAGGTGGCGTGGAGCTGTGTTCCTATCTCTATGGGACGTCACCGACGCATGATATATTCTGAAGCTGGCTGTCTGGCTCAGCCCCTTTCGTATCTTCTTCTGCGACAAAGTGTGCCGGCTAATGTGCCCTGCGCATTCATCTAGTCGGGACGACTGATCTTCATTCATCAGCTTCCCAGGTTACGTTTCCTTCGGCCTCTCGTCTAAACCATTAGGCGAGGTAGGAAGGAGGGTTCTATGCGACAGGTCCATTCAGCAGCGAGTGTGCTCATTCTTTCAATGCTTCTGTTCCTGCCGGGTTGCACGTCAACATTGGTTCGAGACGATGTGAAGCGGACGGCAGGGCTGGACGGCCATTGTGCCGGAAGCGAGTGGGCAGCCATTTTTCATTGAATAAATAATAAGACAATCCCTTGGACGAAACCGACGAGTTTTGGTAGAAGGGGTGCTGCTCGCAAGTGGTTAAATTCTGTGGCCAACGTAGAGTTGATGTGCGCGTTGTTGCAGTCAGGGGCTCACACGTTACCTAAATGAGGAGGAAGACATGAAGCAGATGTTACTCGCCATCAGCGCAGTCATGTTGACCATGGGTCTGGCCTACGCACAGGCAGACGGACCCGTGATCGACCAGCGTCAGGCCAACCAGGAGAAACGAATCGATCAAGGGATTGCCAGTGGCCAGCTGAATGAGCGCGAAGCCAATCGCTTGAACAAGCAGCAGGAACACATCAATAAGATGGAAGATAAAGCGAAGTCAGATGGGGCGGTCACCAAGAGAGAGCGGGCTCGAATCGACCATGCGCAGGATCGAGCGTCGCGTCATATTGCCCGTGAGAAGCATGATCGCCAAGGTAAGCGGCATCAGTAAATCCTCGGGCGGGCTGAGGTGACAACTAAGAGGGGCTCACGACAGATGTCGTGAGCCCCTCTTGTCGTTTGTGTGAACAAATTTGCCGGCCGCGCCCACCACGATCTGCTCGACGATCTTCCTGGCGAACATCCGCTTGTGCGAATACGACATTCGGGAGAATGGCGGGGGTTGCCATGGCCATGACCAAGCTGGCGATCGTTCCGACTATCAATACACCGTTCTTCATGATGTGCGCTCCTTCTGGGCAAGAGAGTGGATGATACGTGTGAGTCCCGGCTGTTATTGGAAGGGACGGAACCAGCTCTCTCATCCGGCGGCCCGTACCAATCGACCTGTCACTCAGTAAGACGAAGGGAGGAAGAAAAGGTAAACACCTCCTATGTGTTACCCTGAGACACAAAGAGCCAACCGCGGGAGGGCGACGGACTCGTTTGAGTACAGGGCGATGGTTATCGCAGGACGCTGACGTGCGCCGCTGGATTAGCACCGATACTGATGATTTGCCGCTGCGTCTGAGGTGATGTCGGCTGTAGGGTGATTCCTGCAATGTGTGCGGCAAAGAGGGGCCGTCTGACCATTCGGCTGAGCAGGCCTCCTGCCCAATGCCTCAATGTATTGAGGTGTTACAGTCTGCTTCGGCCTGGCGGCGTCTGTAGGACAAATCCGTTGGTAGGGGCATTCGCTCCGTGAATGCCTCTCCTAAAGCGATCGTGTTTTCTGGTTACGTGGTTAAATGGACTTAGAGTGCCAATGCACCTAGTGGACTTTTTGAGGTGCAGGTATGCTGAGCTGTCGGATCAGCGGATGTGTGCGGAGCATGTGATGGAGACAGGCGCATCTCGGCCAAACGTTTTGATCGTTGAGGATCAAGAGGGACCTCGTGCGGCTCTCTGTATGATTCTCGGTTCGTTCTATCGGATCTATGAGGCAGAGACGGCTTCTGCCGCGCTGAAAATGCTTGGTGAATGTTCCATGGACTTGGTCATCATGGATGTCGGCCTTCCCGACTACAGTGGGTTGGAATTGCTTCGACGGATGAGAATGCAGGGGTACAACGTCAAGGTGATCGTCATGAGCGGCGGGGGGAGCGTCGAGTCGGCAGAAGAGGCCATGCGGTTGGAAGCGCTAGCTTATCTCCTCAAACCATTCAACTTTCTTGAAGTCCTGGGCATCGTTGCGAATGGGATGAAGCTCGATGTCGTTGCGCCAATCTTGCCGGCACCGATCGGAACCTGTTCATAGTCGCAGGGGGACCGCCAAGAGATTTTCTGGTCTGTGTCCTTTCCGTGCCGCCTGTCCATTCCCATCAGGTTCTCATCCACCGATAGCCAGCGCTGATCGATTCGACGTATTGGGTTCCTTGCCGGCGGCGTAGAACTCGCCCGGTTTCGCATCTGACTCCAGGTTGTTACAATGCGATCCGATGGCGAATCAGCTACATCGACCTGCCTTGCTGCAACGGCTTCCCGATCGGGTGGTGGGCCTCTTGCGAGAGATTGGACAACTTGGAGACGAGTGGAGTTGTCGGGTCTATCTCGTGGGCGGCGTAGTTCGGGATCTGCTGCTGGGGCATGTGACCCAGGATCTCGACCTGACGGTTGAAGGAGATGGTGTTGCCTTCGCTCGACTGGTTGCCGACCGCTATCGCGCCGGGCTTGCGGTATTCGAACGGTTTGCGACGGCGCGGTTGGTCTTTCCTGACGGGCTCAAGATGGATATCGCGACAACCAGGCGAGAGTCCTATGCACAGCCGGCAGAGCTGCCGACGGTTCAGCCTGCGTCGATCGAAGAGGATCTCTACCGGCGGGACTTCACCATCAATGCCATCGCGCTGCAGCTGAATCCCGGACAGTTCGGACGGCTGCTCGACGCCTATGGAGGGCAGCGCGACCTTCGTGCGCGTACGATCCGCGTGCTCCATGCAGGCAGTTTTCAGGACGATCCCACGCGCATCTTCAGAGCGGTCCGGTTCGAACAACGGCTCAAGTTCCGCCTTGAGCGTAAGACGAGTCGCTTGCTTGCGCAGGCGGCCTCCACGAATCTGATCCAGCAACTCTCCGGTCCTCGATTGCAGAACGAAATCTTGTTGTTGTTCGCCGAGCGTGATCCGCTGCGAGTGATGGCGAGGTTGTCGCAGTTGACGTTGCTCCGGTTTCTTCATCGCCGTTTGAGCTACACGACGAAGGTGAAGCGAGTGGTGATAGCCGTTCCCAAGGCACTGACCTGGTGGACGCGTCGATTCCCGGATCGTGAGATCGACAAGCCGATCATCTATTTCATGGCTCTCTCGAGCGAGTCGAGCCAGGCTGTGGTGGCGACGATGAGCAGGCGGCTTGCGCTGTCACGGGAACAGGCCAGGAAGGCGAGTGCCGGCGGAACGTTGGTCGATCGTGTCCTAAAGAAACTGATCAATGAGAGAACCGTACGCCCGTCGCAGGTCTATCGCCTCTTGGTCGATCTCCCGGATGAGACGCTCGTCCTGGTTCTGGCAAAGCAGATGAGTCTGCAGCAAACGGCGATATTGAGCCGTCTGAAGAGACAACTTGTGGCCTATATGAAGGATCGAACGATCAAGACGGCACTCATGGGGCGAGATCTTCAGTCCATGGGACTGACGCCAGGACCGCAGTACGGGACGATCTTGGGGAAATTATTAGATGCGCGCATCGATGGGACGATCACAACGGAGGTGGACGAACGTGCGCTAGCCTGCAAGCTGCTAAAAAACGGACTCTTGTCGTTCGTGAAACGTGAAACGTGAAACGTTTGGATCTGGAAACGAACGACGCTTCACGAGATACGCGTCACGGGTGTTGGACTCGTTGCCTGAGAACAGGCTGTTCAAAAAGACCGCCAGCAAGGCCGCAGGCGGAGCAAGAACCGGAGGCGTACCCTTGGGGTACGTTGAGGATTCTTGCGAGCCGAGAACGCCGCTGACGGGCGTTTTCAACAGCCTGCTAATTTAGTGAGGTAATGGAGAGCGACACTTCGTTCGGCAGCAGCAGCGTCACATTCGCCTGGTGCGTGGGATCCGGCTGAATAAGCGCAAACAAGGGCACTGGTTGTGGCACCGTGCTCGGCGGTAAGGCCAGCAGAACTGGAAAGTCGAGCAGGGGCGATACGGTTGTCAGACTGGCCAGGCGCAGGCGAAAGGCCATGAGAATGTCGCGCAACCGGTTCGTTTGATCTGCTTCAGGGAGTGCGTGGGTGGTGACAATGCCCACTTCCCAGAGCGGTCGGGTGATCGTGACCGGGAAGGTGATACCGAGTTGCAGGGCGGTCGGCGTCACGTCGATCAAGGTTCCGGCTTGAATGGCCGCGTCTCGGTCGCGAATGGCCGGAGGCAGGACCGTCCCCTCTATCAACTCTTGCCCATCGACCGGTTCAAGCGAGAGCGGCTCTTGAACCTCGTGCGGCTGATGCTGCGCGGACGGAGCCTCCGCGGATTCTTCCACCGTCGAGGGAGCAGGGCTCACGGCGTCTGTGGGAGGCAAGGCCTTCACAATCCCGTCGTAGACGGCTCGGGCGGCAGCAGACCAGGACTCATCGAAGGGGCGACCGGCAAAGGCCGCATCGGCAGCTTTCTTCTCGTCGTGGGTCAGGGCTTTGGGTGGCGGTGTATTAGTCATACCTACACCATAAGCCGCTTTGGGGGGATGTCAAGGGGTCGCATGATTCAGGCTGCTTTTGAAACGATTATGTTGCCCGCAGCCTGCCGTTGGGAGTCGCGTCAGGCGAGACTGTTTCAATGCAGGGGGCAAGGTGAAGCCCGGCGAGGTCCCATGCTATAGTCGCCGCCATGGCACGAATCGACTTCTATCGGGTGCTGGGGGTCTCGCGAGACGCGTCCGACGACGCGATCAAGAAGGCGTACCGGAAGCTGGTCTTTCAGCACCATCCTGATCGCCACCCCGAGAGCATACAGGCGGAAGCCAAGATCCGTGAGCTCAATGCGGCGTATGAAATCATTGGCGACCCGGAGAAGCGGCGGAACTACGATCGACTCAATTGGGGGGATGAAACCACCCGTGATGAAGCGATCGATCCAGCCGTTATTCTCGACGAGATGGAGCTCAAGCTCTTCGATGAAGGGCGCAAGGAAATCTTTGCGGTCTTGATGAAAGACGTAAAACGAATCAAGGCGGAGCTGGCCGTCATTCGCGAACGGACCGTGGCGGATCAAGGGTACGACACGTTCAAGGAACCGGTTATTCGGGAGCGGGCGTCGGAGGTGATGGACGAGCTGATCACGCCTGACATGGAGGGGCGCAAGCAGCGGCTCGTCGAGGTGGCCACGGAGATGCTGCTGTCCCAAGGGGTGGCGAATCGTGGCGACGAGGGAGGTGTGAGATCGTTACGCGGTCAGCTCGAGGATGTGTTCCGCAAAGGACGCATCAAGGGCTTTGCCAGCGCGCTCGAATTGTTCTACGAAAGGCGTTAGACGGACAACGCGGAAGGCCGGTCTGGAAAAACGTTCACGCGTCACTCATCACGTTTCACGTCTTCGAAAGTGGCCCTGCCGCCCACTTGCCCGCCTGCATGACCCCGACAATCCGGCTGCGGTCGCGGAGCAGGTCGATGCGACGGATCGGATTGCCTTCGATCAGTAGAAGATCTGCCACTTTCCCCTTCTCGATGGTTCCCACCTGGTCCTGAATGCCGATTAAACGCGCGGCGGCGGAGGTCGAGGCGAGAATGGCTTGCATCGGGCTCATGCCGAAGGCGACCATCCGTTCGAGCTCCTGGGCGTTCTCGCCATGAAAGTTAAAGGGCGTTCCCGCGTCGGTGCCCATCGCAATTTGGATGCCGTCCCGCAGGGCGTTCTTGAAGCTGACGGCATGACGTTTCGTCATCGACTTGGCCTTGTCGCGCGCGCTGTCCGGCACCCCGCACCCAAGGCGGCAGGCAGCGGTGGTGGCCAGCGCGGAGAGGGTCGGGACCATGAAGACGCCCTGTTCGCGCATCATGCTGGCGGCTTCTTCGTCCATGAGGGTGGCATGCTCGATTGAATGGACTCCGGCGCGGACGGCATTTTTCATCCCCGACGATCCATGGGCATGGGCGGCGACTTTCCGCCCCGCTTGCCCGGCTTCTTCCACGGCGGCCCTGAGTTCTTCTACTGTCATTTGGGCCTGGTCCGGCGAGGTGCCGGGCGTGAGGACGCCGCCAG
>VFKF01000251.1 GCA_009885705.1 Nitrospira sp.
AGGCTGTCGGCCGTGATGTACTTCCGAATCTCTTCGGTCGTGTGGCTCGAGGCAATCAATTCCTTCCTGGTGGGCGTGTCGATGCCGTAGAAGCAGGGAGAGATGATCGGCGGCGAGCTGATGCGCACATGCACTTCTTTGGCTCCGGCATTGCGAAGCATCTTCACAATTTTACGGCTCGTCGTGCCCCGCACGAGCGAGTCATCGACCACGACGACCCGTTTCCCCTTCAGCACTTCCGACACGGCGTTCAGCTTCACCTTCACACCGAAGTGGCGGATCGATTGCTCAGGCTCGATGAACGTACGCCCGACATAGTGATTCCTGATCAGCCCGAGCTCGAACTGAATCCCCGCCCCCTCGGCATACCCAAGCGCGGCAGGCACCCCGGAGTCCGGCACGGGCACGACGATATCAGCCGGCACCGCCGACTCCCTCGCCAGCTGTCTGCCCAAGGCCTTGCGCGTCGCATAGACGGCGTTGGCGCCGAAGATCCTGCTGTCCGGCCTGGCAAAGTACACATATTCAAAGACACACATGGCCGGATTGACCGGCGGAAAGGGCTGATAACTCGTGATACCCTTGTCGTCCAATACGACGAGCTCTCCTGGCTCGATCTCACGGACGAGCTCAGCGCCGAGCAAATCGAACGCACAGGTCTCCGATGCCACGAGATAGGTATCGCCCAGCCGGCCGAGACAGAGCGGACGGAACCCGTGGGGGTCGCGCACCGCAATCACCGCGTCGTCCGTCTGCATGACAACCGAGAAGGCTCCGCGCACCTGGCTCAAGGCATCGATGATACGGGCCAGCAAGGTATCGGCCCGCGAATGGGCGACCAGGTGGATAATGACTTCGCTGTCCGAGGTGGATTGAAAAATAGCGCCGTAGGCTTCGAGCTCGTGACGCAACACCTGCGCATTGATGAGGTTCCCGTTATGGGCGAGCGCAAGATTCCCGAGCGCAAAATTCACCGAGAGCGGCTGCACGTTTTTGAGATCGTTTCCGCCGGCTGTCGAATAGCGATTATGACCGATTGCCCGCGATCCGGTTAATTGATCCAATGCCTTCGGATTATAGATATCCGCGACGAGCCCCTTCCCCTTATGCACATGGAACTGCTCACCGTCGCCCGACACGATGCCCGAGGCTTCCTGTCCGCGATGCTGCAGCGCATACAACCCAAGATAGGTGAGGTTCGCCGCTTCCTTGTGGCCATAGATGCCGAAGACGGCACATTCATCGTGGAACTTATCGGGAGAAATCACATTCAAATGTGCATCACCAGCCATGGCCGGTGACAGGACGGGAAGCTCTTTCTTGGTGTGTGGCATATCCATGTTTCTAGGTTTCACGCCTGGTTCAGCGTACGTTCAATTGAAAAGGCCCACCGGTCGTACAGTTGATCGACCGTGAGATCGATGCGGCAGCCTTCGCTCCACTGGCCCTTCTCGACCTCGACGACGACACGATCGCCACCCACCGTTCCGATCTTCGTCGCCGGAACCGCCGCATCCCCGGCGAGCTTCAGAACCCGATCGGCAAACTCCGGCTTCACGGAAAGTACCACTCGTGATTGGCTCTCACCGAACAGCAGCGCATCCCGCCGCAAAGCATCAAGGGACAATCTTACCACAGCCCCTCGCCTCTCGGCTGGGCCAGAGATGCAGGATTCGACCAAGGCAACCGCCAATCCGCCATCCGAGCAATCATGAGCCGATTGCACGATTCCTTCACGAATCACCTTCAACAGGAAGTCATGAAGCGATTGCTCCGTCTCCAAACTGAGGAACGGAGGCGATCCCTGCTCCCGATGATGGAGGACTTTCAGATACTCACTGCCGCCCAAGTCTTCCTTCGTCTTACCCAGGAGGATGATCACATCTCCATCCTGCTTGAACCACTGGGTCATCGTGTGCTCGACCGACTCGATCAGACCCACCATCCCCAACATCGGGGTGGGATAGATCGAGAGACCGTTGGTTTCGTTGTAGAAGCTCACATTGCCGCTAACGATGGGGACCTTGAAATGCTCGCAGGCATCTTTCAGCCCCTCGATGGCCAACACAAACTGCCACATGATGTCCGGCCGTTCCGGGTTCCCGAAGTTCAAACAATCTGTCAGCCCGATCGGCTCCGCACCGGAACAGACCAGATTCCTCGCCGCCTCAGCCACCGCAAGGCGAGCGCCTTCGTAGGGATGCAACAGGCAATACCGGCTATTGCAGTCCACCGTCATGGCAAGGGCTTTATTCGTGCCCTTGATCCTGACCACCGCAGCGTCTGAGCCGGGACGAATCATCGTGTTCGTCCGCACCATGTGGTCGTACTGTTCATAGACCCAGCGTTTGCTCGCAATCGTCGGCGACTCCAGCAACGACAACAGCGCCGCGTTCGCATCCTTCACATCGGGCAGGGCATCGTAGTTCAGGTTCGTCAGCATGTCCTGATAGGCCGGCGGCGAATAGGGGCGCTCATAGCGCGGCCCGTCATCGGCCAGCGACTTCGCGGGAATCTCCGCCACGACCTTGCCCTGATCCCTGACGCGGAGGATGCCGTCGCCCGTGACCCGCCCCACCACTGCCACATCTAAATCCCACTTCTTGCAGATCCTGATACATTCGTCTTCTTTGCCCGCCTGCGCCACCATCAGCATGCGCTCTTGGGATTCCGACAACATCAATTCATAGGGCGTCATGCCAGGCTCGCGCCGCGGCACATCGGTCAGGTCCAAATCCATTCCATTGCCGGCACGAGACGCCATTTCACAGGACGAACTGGTCAACCCGGCTGCTCCCATGTCCTGAATACCGACCAGCAGATCCCCCGCCATCAATTCGAGACAGGCTTCCAGCAACAGCTTTTCGGTAAAGGGATCGCCCACCTGCACCGTCGGCCGTTTCTGTTCAGACTGGTCGTCGAAGGAATCGGAGGCCATCGTCGCCCCGTGAATCCCGTCGCGGCCCGTCTTCGAGCCGAAATAGATCACCGGATTGCCGATCCCGGCTGCCGTTCCAAGAAAGATCTTGTCCTTGTGCGCAATGCCGAGACAAAACACATTCACGAGCGGATTCTGCGAGTAGATATCGTTGAAGACGATTTCGCCTCCGACCGTCGGCACGCCCATGCAGTTGCCATAACCGGCGATGCCCGCCACGACACCCTTAACCAGATGCCGGTTCTTCGCGTGATCCAACCCGCCGAACCGCAAGGCATCGAGCAAGGCAATCGGCCGCGCGCCCATGGTAAAGATGTCGCGGAGAATTCCCCCCACCCCGGTTGCCGCTCCCTGATAGGGCTCGATGAAGGAGGGATGGTTATGCGACTCCATCTTGAACACCGCACAGAGCCCGTCCCCGATATCCACGGCGCCGGCATTTTCCCCCGGCCCCTGGACCACCCGCGGCCCTGTCGTCGGCAGCTTCCGCAAATGCACGCGCGAACTTTTATAGGAGCAATGTTCCGACCACATCACCGAGAACATGCCGAGCTCGGTGATGTTCGGTTCCCGCCCCAAAATCCCGACGATCTTCTGGTACTCCTCGTCCGTCAGATTATGCTGCGCGATGAGGTCTTTGGTCATTGGCTGGCTCACAGGTCCCATAATTTGGCTTCACACTCTAAGGTTACTGATTCACAGTCAGAATCTACTCATCTGTAGGATAGAAAGAACCTAGCCAGCCACCATCTTCAGTGGCTTCTTGTCTTTCTTCAGCGACTCCAGCATCGAGAGGAATATCAGCTTCCCGTCGTCGTTGCCCAAGATCGTTTCCGCGCAACGCTCCGGATGCGGCATCATGCCCAGCACATTGCCTGCGGCATTGATGATCCCAGCAATGTTATCCAACGACCCGTTCGGATTCGCCTCCGGCGTCGACTTGCCCTCCGGGGTGCAATAACGAAGCACGATCTGCGCGTTCGCCTGCATCGCCGCGAGCGTGACCGGATCGGTGTAATAGTTTCCATCCGCATGAGCGATCGGAATCTTGAGCACCTGGCCTGGCTGGCAGGCGCCGGTGAACGCCGTCGCCGCATTTTCAACCTTCACCGACACATCCTTGCAGATGAAATGCAGCGACTTGTTCCGGAGCATGGCCCCTGGCAGCAGCCCGGCTTCGAGCAGAATCTGAAACCCGTTGCAGATACCAAGCACCATCCCGCCACCCTTGGCGAATTCCTTCACCAACCCCATCACCGGAGAAAACCGCGCGATAGCGCCAGTCCGCAAATAGTCGCCGTAAGAAAACCCGCCCGGCAGGACAATCGCATCCAACCCCGCCAGCGAGCTCTCCTTGTGCCAGATCATCTCGACCGACTGGCCCAACACATCCTTAAAGATATGCTCACAGTCGTGATCGCAATTACTGCCTGGGAAAACCACCACGCCTATTTTCATAATTCACAGAGCTTATGGCGTATGGCAAATGGCGTATAACACGAGACCGGAAAGAGGTCTGGGCTTCTGCCATAAGCTATAGGCTATAAGCCATCTGCTCCTATCCGAGTTCGTACCGATATTCTTCAACGATCGTATTCGCCAGCAACTTTTCGCACATGGCTTTCACCGCGGCATCGGCCTTCGCCTTATCCGTCTCATTCACATCCACTTCCATATACTTGCCGACTCGCACATTGCCCGCATTCTTGAACCCCAGCGAACCAAGCGCATGCTCGATCGCCTTCCCCTGCGGATCCAAGATTCCCTGCTTCAACGTGATGTGAATTTTAGCTTTCACTCTTTGCTCCCCTGCTCGGACACTTTCGTTTGCCTGTCCACGTATCTCCTGATCCAGAAAATCCCTGCGATCGTCCCGAATCCACCGAATACAAGCGCCACGAAGGCCCAGCGCCAGGGCGACTCGTTCAAGCGATAGGCCATCATGCCTACCACCGCCGCCCACACCACGATGGACGCCACCAACCCGTAATTCATGAACAACCGCAAAAAACCCTTCACTTTTTTCTTCCTTCTTCCCTTCCCCTAAAGGAAGGATTGGGAAACTTGCAAGGGGATGGTGAGGTTGTCCTCGACTGCGCGCGTCCAACGAGGGCCTTCTGAGGCCGCGCGTTGCGCGAGCAAAGAGGACGGCCTCACCGTCCCCTACAGCCCCTCACCACAGACCCGCTTCAACACTTCTTGATACGCCTCTTCAATCTTCCCCAAATCCTTCCGAAACCGATCTTTGTCCATCGACTCCTTCGTCGTCTGGTCCCAGAAGCGGCAGGTATCCGGAGAAATCTCATCGGCGAGGATCAGCTGGCCGTTGTGTAGCCCAAATTCCAATTTAAAATCGACGAGGATCATCTGTCGCTCACGGAAGAACGGCTGCAACAGGCTGTTCACTTTCAATGCGAGCCGCTTGATCTCCGTCATCTGCTCCGGTGTCGCCAGCTTCATCAATCGAATATGTTCATCAGCAATCAACGGATCGCCCAACGCATCGTTCTTGTAATACCATTCCACGATAGCCGGCTCGATGGGGTCACCCTCTTTCAATCCCAGCCGCTTCGCCAGACTGCCGGCCACGACGTTGCGAACCACCACTTCGACAGGCACGATCGTCACCTTCTTCGTGAGTAATTCCCGGTCGCTCAGTCGCTCGATAAAATGCGTCGGCACACCGGCCTGCTCCAGCAACAGGAAGAGCCGCTCGGATATCTTATTGTTGACGACGCCCTTTTCAACGATGGTCCCGCGCTTCTGCGCATTGAACGCCGTCGCATCGTCCTTGAAGTACTGAACGACCTGATCCGGCTTATCCGTCGCGAACACCTTCTTCGCCTTGCCTTCGTAGAGCATGCTGCCTATGGTCATGATCTGCCCTTTATCCCCGCGGTCACGCAGACTATTGCGCCAATGCTTCCATGATTTCCGGCAAGGACATCGCCGCCCCGATCAACGTCGGATGCCCGAACCGTCTGGTGTACTGAAACTCTTTCACCTTCTCAAGCGAGAGAATCAGGCTGTGAAAATCCTCCAGTTTGGAGGTTTCAAAATAGGTGATGAAATCCAAATCATCGAGTCCGCTGGAGTGATACAGCTTCCGTTTGACGGTCTTGAGATAGGGCAGCGTGGCTTCCGTATGTTCCTTCATCATCGCCGCCCGCTTGTCCTGATCGAGGGCCCACCAGTCGGCGCTCTTCCTAATCGGGATGACGATCGCGTAGGGCTTGGGGGCCGACTCGCTGGCGGTCTTGAGGTCGGCCTTCAACTGGTCCGGAAACCCCGGCACATAGTTGGCCTTCTTGGTCAATCCATGCATGATGCCGGCCGTCTTCAAATGCTTACCGAAGAGGCTGCTCTGAAGGTCGAGCAGAAACTTTTGCGTCTCGCGCAGCTCAACGGCATGCATGCGAAACATGATGTCGGC
>VFKF01000001.1 GCA_009885705.1 Nitrospira sp.
GAAAGCCGCTCAGCGTATTCGGCGATGGGTCCCAGACCAGGAGCTTCTGTTATGTCGAGGACCTGGTTCGCGGCATTACCTCATTGCTGATGCTGGATTCAGACAAGACGGTCGAGCAACGGACGGATCGAAAGTTCCTTCTCAATCAGGGGGAAGACAAAAACGAATCCAGCATGCATGAGCCAGTCAATATTGGAAATCCGCGTGAGCTAACGGTCTTGGAGATCGCCAAATTAGTCCTGAAGCTGACCCGTTCATCGAGTCAGATCATGTACAACCCATTGCCTGCCGATGATCCAAAAGTCAGACGGCCCGATATTTCTCGGGCGCGCAGTCTCCTGAAATGGGAGCCTCAAGTAGAACTCGACGAGGCCCTCCTTCGGACGATTGAATACTTTAAGAAAGTGATCTAACTGTTGGTTCTGGCGCGATAGGTCGCCTTCCCTGGTCTGTTCCGAAGGGAAAACGGCCTATAAGGGCTGCCTTGACCGCGTCGAAACTCCCGCTGTATCCTGTCCCAGCTCTCATCTCACAAGGGATCAGTTTTTTTATGTTATCTGACCAAACGAATCAGGCGGACACCTCGCTCGAACCCATCGAAGAATCAACGTCCGTGGAAGTCGTTGCGCCCCCCGTACCGATTCCAGAGTATGTCAATGAATTGGTCACGCGAGCCAAACAGGCCGCTGGCCGGCTGGCGACCCTCTCGACGATCGTGAAGAACCGGGCTCTGCTGGGCATGGCAGAGGCGCTGGAAGAACAGAAAGATCGGCTGCTCGCCGCAAACGAATTGGATTTGGAGGCCTTTGGAACCGATCCAGAGAAGAAGGCGATGGCGGACCGGTTGCGGCTGACTCCCGAGCGAATCACTGAGATGGCTTCGGGCCTGCGTGAAGTGGCTGCGCTCCCCGATCCTCTCGGGGACATGCCGAAGATGTGGACCAGGCCGAACGGGATGCAAGTGGGGCGCGTACGGGTTCCCATCGGCGTCATCGGCATTATTTATGAGTCCCGTCCGAACGTCACGGCCGATTCTGCCGCGCTCTGTTTGAAATCCGGGAACGCCTGCGTGTTGCGGGGCGGGAGCGAGGCCATCCACTCGAATACCGCGATCGCAACCGTCTTATCAGAAGCGGCAGAGAAAGCCGGTGTCCCGGCTGGGGCGATCACATTTGTGGCACGGCCAGAACGTGAGCTGGTTCCTCTGTTATTGAAGCAGGATCGCTATATCGACCTGATCATCCCGCGCGGCGGCGAATCACTCATGCGTGTCGTAACCGAGCATGCGACGATCCCTGTCATCAAGCACGACGCAGGGGTCTGTCACATCTATGTCGATGCCGATGCCGATCCGGCCATGGCGGAACGGGTCTGTTTCAATGCGAAGGTGCAACGGCCGTCGACCTGCAATGCCGTGGAGACCCTCTTAGTCCATCAGGGCATTGCGCGCAACTGGCTCGCTCCATTTATTGAGAAGTTGGTCGAGGCCAAAGTCGAGGTTCGCGGCTGTCAGAAGACCTGCCAGTTGTCATCGTCGGCCAAACCTGCGAACGACGAGGATTTCGGAAAAGAATTCCTCGATCTCACCGTGGCGGTCAAAGTGGTCAAGAATGTCGATGAAGCGATGGAGCATATCGCCAAATATGGCTCACGCCACACGGAGGCGATCGTGACTTCCGACTATCCCAAGGCCATGCGGTTCTTGCGCGAAGTCGATGCCAGCGCGGTGCTGGTGAATGCCTCGACCAGGTTAAATGATGGATTTCAGTTCGGGCTGGGAGCGGAAATCGGGATCAGCACGTCCCGTATCCATGCCAGAGGCCCAATGGGGCTTGAAGAATTGACTTGCTTCAAGTTTATCGTCTTGGGGAGCGGGCAAGTCCGCGAGTAGATGGCCTCCGATCCACTCTCTCTCGCACTGAGAACGTCTGGTCACCTTCACTTTCCAGTCAATCTTCCCTTCGCACAGGATCTCGAACAGGCTGGTGGACGAGTCGTCCGCCAGCCCACCGGGCATCTTGTCTTCTATCGCCAGGACGGTCGCCGGTTTCTGGCGACGGATCCGAATGGATACCCGTTACATGAATGCGAGTGGGGGACCGATGTCGCAGGCGCTGAGGTTCTGCTCCGTGCTCGAATCCGTTTGGATTGGGGACAATGGGTGGGGTTGAAGCCGGCTGGGTTGGTGAATGAAACCAGTCTCAATCTTGCCAGTAAGCCCGGCTGGCAACGGCTGACGGCTGACGATCTGCGAGCGATGGCCGTGCAGGCGCTCCGGGTCCCGATCGAAGAAGTCAGGTTTTTTTACCGGGATGAGGATCTTGCGATTGGGCCGACCGGTCGAGCCACGATTCGCCAACGAAAAGATGCCTTCTATGTCCTGCAGGATGGGACTTTCGAGCGAGCTCGGTTTATGTCCTGCATGGGAGCGATGAATTGGGCATCGATTGATTTTTTGCCGGTCGTCGAACTCTTCAAGTCATTGCTCCCGGGAACAGGGTCTGCCGTGTTTGAATTGATACGCGGACTCTACGACGATCAGAACGAACAGCGTGGGACTCCACGCCCCTTGCGATATCGGGGGATTCCGACCTATCCGTCGGAAGCGGCCTTTGGGTTGTTTAGTAGTTTCTTTACCCCGCAGGCGCCTGGGGGGAGCCATCCGTTCACGCTCTTTATGAATCCCGAGCGGTCCA
>VFKF01000346.1 GCA_009885705.1 Nitrospira sp.
GAGGGTTTTTCGCTTCCTCCGCAGTCGTGGAGATCGCGTCGAATCCGATATAGGCGAAAAACACAATCGCCGCTGCGGCGCCGACGCCGGCGAATCCCTGCGGCATGAAGGGCGTCCAATTGTCTGCGTTCACGGCAGGCGTTCCCACCGCAATGAAAAAGAGGATGACCGCAAGCTTCAAACAGACAATGATGCCGGTGGCGCGAGCGCTCTCCTTGATTCCAATGACGAGGATGATGGTGACGAGTAATACGATAATCGCGGCAGGGAAGTTGGCGACACCACCATCGGGTCCTCCTGGAGGATGTGTCGCCCAATGTGGAAGTTCGAGCCCGGCCAAGCTGAGCAACTTATTGAAATAGCCGGACCACCCGATGGCGACGGCGACGCAAGCCACGCCATATTCGAGAATCAAGTTCCAGCCGGTAATCCAAGCCAAAAACTCTCCCAACGTGGCGTAGGAATAGGTATAGGCCGAGCCGGCCACGGGAATCATCGTGGAGAACTCTGCATAGCAGAGGGCCGCGAGCGCGCAGGTCAGACCCGAGAGCACGAAGGACAGAATAATTCCAGGCCCTGCCCCCGGCCGGTGGGCATCGCCGACAATGGCGGTCCCGATCAGGACGAAGATGCCGGTGCCGATGATCGCCCCGATACCGAGCGCGGTCAGGTCCCAAGCCGTGAGAGTCTTTTTCAGCCGATGGTCGGGATGGTCTGCGTCTGCGAGGATCTGCTCGATCGATTTGGTTTGAAAAAGACGGCGAATCATCGCCCCTCCCCTACGGATAGGAGGTGCGGCTGCCGGTTGGTCAAACGATTCTCGTTCCATATCCAGTGAAGTATAGCAGGCGGCTGTGCACGGCTCGCCGTTCGGCCCGAAGCGGGCGCCTCTGTGCTCATGATGCGGAACGGCGGGCGGCGCGCAAAAACGCCTCGAATAGGCGCCGGTGGTGGAGATGCTGCTCGAAAAGAAATTCAGGGTGCCATTGGATGCCGAGGAA
The DNA here is from genome assembly GCA_009885705.1 of Nitrospira sp. GTDB lineage: Bacteria > Nitrospirota > Nitrospiria > Nitrospirales > Nitrospiraceae > Palsa-1315. Next base: position 1,002 of record VFKF01000346.1, read on the forward strand.
AAAACGCTGGGCCGGCGATTCGATCGCTTCTACGATACCATCGGGAGCCACCGCGCTGGCGATCAACGATGGTGCGACGGCCTTGACCGATTGATGATGGGAACTGTTCACCCGCATCGACACCGACCGGACGATACGGCGCAAGAGGCTGCCGGGTGCCACGGTCACGGTGTGGCTGAGATTCGTCGCAGAAGTCCGCTGCCGGTGCTGAAGCGGTTTCACGACCTGAGACGCAATGTCCTGAAACAAGCTGCCGCCACAGGCCACGTTCATCGTCTGCATGCCGCCGCAGATGCCGAGCAGTGGGAGGTCGGCCTTCCGTGCCAAGTGCACGATGTCCAGTTCGAAGTTTGCGCGACGTGCACTGACGATGCCGAACGGAAAACGTTGGCGCTCACCGTACAATGTCGGAGGCAAGTCCGGCCCGCTTCCGGTGAGGAGGAGTCCGTCAAGCTGTCCGAGAAGACGCCGTCTCGTGGCTCGATCGGCAAGGAGGGGAAGGACGAGCGGGATGCCTCCCAGCTCTTCGATGGCACGAATGTAGCGTGCGCGCAAGAAGTAGGTGGGCTCGCGCCCACCCCATTCTTTCCGATCACCGGCATTGAAGTCTGGTGTGACGCCGATGATCGGTTTCATTGGTTGGCGGATGGATTATTGGGCCGGAGCATCGTTCGAGTCGGCAACCCCCAGGAAGCGGATCGGCCGATTGCCTTGGAGATGGTCCGGGGTCAGGATATAGGTGCCATAGAGACTCGTGGTCCAAATGCTCTTCGCCGCCTGTTCATTCCCGCCTGAAAACGCGTAGGCGAGGCCTCCGACAATCCCTCCGCTGATGGCGAAGGCTGCTTTCAGGGGAAGATACAGGAGGGTGGAAAATCCAGCGGCCGCTTGCATGCCTGCACTCGACGCGCTCCCCCCCTCCGCGCTCGCATTCGACGAGGAAGCCATGTTGTCTTGGCTCCAGGCCGACGGCGACATGGTGATGATAGAGAGGGCTAGGAGCAGAACGACTGCCACGAGTTTGAAGCTGGAACCAGCATGGGATCGATTGGATGACGATGCATAGATGTTCACGAACAATCCTCCTTCTTCGACAGCGCGAGCTGAGCGGTAATGGTTGACCCCAGAGCCACTCACCTCTGATGTAGGGGTAGTGGGGTTATAACAAATTCAACACCGATTGCAAACCCCCTGCCGCGCTCAGGAAGAAAACTTCATGGCGCAGTGACATCTCTCTGTATGAGGTCCAGTTCAGTGGCAATGTACGAGGTGATGAAGTTCGTGCGCTTGATCGCCGTATCCCGAACCTCAATAATCCATCTGTCGTCCGCGAGACATTGGTTGTCTTGCGTGATGCCAGCATGCAGCAGTAAGTCGAGTTTGCACCAGCAGACCGCTTGAATAAACAGTTCGTGCGCTCGTTCCTCCTGCGCGGGACGATCTTCCTCTGGGAGATCGCTCAAGGCCTGTGCCAGCCAGTCAGAGAAGGCCATATCAGCCTGAAGCTGATCGACTTGCGCGTCTGTGATCGCGACAGCGACCTGTACTCCACCCTTCCAACTCCGCTTCTTGACATTGAAGACACAGGAGGAAGTGAAGGGTCTTCCCTCCACCGGTTGTGGTCCGACGAACAGGGTTACACGAAATTGAGAAGGTTCTGGTCCATGCTCGACGGTCATGCGGCGCATTGTACCATGATCGTCGATCTCCTCGCCGCCTCATTGACGGCTTGCTGGCCCGACGAATATGATGCTGCGATGATCACCAAGGCTCTGCAGCAACGTATCGGCGAGATTCAGCAGTCGCTTCGCGATGCCAGACTCGACGGCTGGCTCTTCTATGACTTCCGCTACAGCGATCCCCTCGCCTATCGCATCCTCCAGCTTGACCCGACCCTCCATGTGACGAGACGCTGGTATTACTGGATTCCCGCGCAGGGAACTCCCGTCAAACTGTTGCATCGCATCGAGCCCCATGTACTGGATACCTTGCCGGGACAAACCGACTGCTATGTGTCCTGGGAGCAGCAACGGCAGATCCTCGGGCGCCTGCTCGCCGGAAGCCCTCGTGTCGCGATGCAGTATTCTCCGCTGAATGCGGTGCCCTATGTATCGCGCGTGGATGCCGGCACGATCGAGTTAATCAGGAGTTATGGTGTCGAGGTGGTCAGTTCGGCGGATTTGATCCAGGTGTTCGAAGCCTGCTGGACGGACCGTCAACTCGAATCGCATCAATATGCCGCTGCGGCCCTCCGTCGCATCGTCGACGAAACGTTCGGTCATGTGCATGAGGAGATCGCGCAAGGACGGAGTCTCACTGAGTATGGAGTCCAGCAGTTCATCTTGTCCCGCATACGCGATGCCGGGATGGTCACGTCGAGTGCACCGATCGCTGCCGTCAATGCCCACAGCGCCGATCCTCATTACGGTCCGACAGAAATTGGGTCTGCCGACGTCACACGCGATGCGTTGTTGTTGATCGACCTCTGGGCCAAACGGACGGAAGCCGGCTCGGTGTACGCCGATATTACCTGGACCGGCTATGTCGGCAAGACGGTGCCGGCGAAGCAGCGAGACATATTCGACTTGGTCCGGGCGGGACGGGACGCAGCCTTAAACTTCGCCAAGACAGAAACTTCTGCAGGCCGGCGCCCGTTCGGATGGGAGGTTGACGCGGCCTGCCGCCAGATTATCCAACAAGGCGGCTACGGAGAGCAGTTCGTCCACCGCACGGGCCATTCCATCGGTGAAGAGGTTCATGGCAACGGAGCCAATATCGACGGCTTGGAAACACAAGATACCCGCCGCCTCATGCCAAAGACCTGTTTCTCGATCGAACCGGGGATCTATTTGCCGGGCGAATTTGGCATTAGAAGCGAATTGGATGTGTACCTCTCCGCCCATGAAGCACTGGTGTTTGGATTGCCGTTGCAGACCGAGATCGTCCCGATTTTCTAGCGCCCGCCCTTCCTTGACAGTGCCTCCTCCTGGCCTATAGAGTTGCGTCGATTCTCAATAGGGGCAAGGCCGCCGGCGATTTACAGGATAAAGGAACCACGCCATGTTTGGTACCATGGGGATCTCGGAACTGATCATCATCCTCGTCATTGTCCTCATCATTTTCGGGGCGGGCAAACTCCCCCAAATCGGTGAAGGGGTCGGCAAGGCACTCAAGGGGTTCAAGAAGGAAGTCAACGAGATCCCTCCGCCAGCGGAAGCCGCGTCGTCCGACGTCACGCAACCGGAGCCGATGCAGGTCCAGTCGACCATTCAGGCTGCACCGGTGGCGGCGCAGGGACAGGCTCCGGCTGCTCTAAAACCGACGGCGCCCTATACGCCGGGACCGGAACTCACTCCTGGAACGACCGCTGCCTTGATGTACAACATGGCGGCCCAGCCACAGGCTCCTCGGCCAGCGCCAGCCCCGTCAGTCTCCACCCAATCGGCCGCGCAGGGTCAACAGCCTCCTACGATGGAAGAGCGCGCAGCGGCTCCCTCCCCGATGATGAAGGCACAGTACCCCCCTCTTCCTCCTGGAGCGCAGGCAAAACCTGTGGCCAAGCGCCCCTCTGCCATCGTCAATAAGGATGCCGTAGCCCGCGTCCAGGCACAGCAAGCAGCCATGAAGGCCCAGGCCGCGCAACCGGCCGGCATCTCACCGGGGGATATGCAAAGCTTGGGAGAGGGACTTGGCGATGCATTGCGGACCTTCAAGCAGGCCGTCGCCGATGTCCGCAATTCCGTCGATCCTGAGATGCGAACCATCCAAGCTGAAATGGACTCTGCCCAGAAGGAATTTCAGCAATCCATCGAGGCCGCCAAAGAGATGCCTGCCTTGCACGAAGAGCCTCCTAAACAAGCGTGAACTGGAATGCGGTCTTCATCAACCTGCCCGCCACCTGGAATCCGCCTTCTCGCACGACCTCAGTCACCATAACTTGTGCAATCATCCTAAACCTCCTCTGTCTCTCCGGATGTATCCAGGACTCTCCACCGCCCTCGAAGGAACGCGCCCTCTCACTCTTGCGTGAATTGCTCCACGATGAGCGGCCAGAGATGCGGCGAACGGCTGCTGAATCCCTTGGTAAGATCGGCGACCGAGGATCCATTGACTCGATTCTCCCCCTTGTCCAGGATCCTGAGGAAGCAGTCCGACAAGCGGCCGTGACAGCCATGGGACGGGTCAGACCCGCAGCCACAGATATGATCGTCGCCCTATTGGCGCAGGCGCTAGGGGATCCTGTCGAGTCAGTCCGCCAGGCGGCGGTTGTCGCGATCGGCGAGATCGAACCAGGCCCCAGATTACTGGAGCCAATCGTTGGCTTATTGCGATCGGCGGATGCGGCAATCAGGAAAGCAGCCGCGCGAGCATTGCTGCAAATCGACTCAAGCCAATCGATTTCTTCGTTAATTGCAGCAGGACAGGACTCAGACCCAGACGTGCGTCAGGGAATTGTGGCCGCGGTGGGCGAATGGGGCGGCGTGGCGGTTTCTTCCTGGCTCAGAGAGCGTTTAGCCACTGATTCCTCGCCCGGGGTGCGAACAGAAGCGGCCTATCGCTTGGGAATGCGCAGCGATGTCGAGACAAAGGCCGCGCTCGATAGGGCCGTGGTCATGGATGCCGACAGTGGGGTGAGGAACTGGGCGAAGCGAGGAAGACTCTAAGTTGTGAGGCGGGTGCGATTCAACGCCTCGACGAGTTCGACCAGCTCCTTGCGGGCCTTTTCGTCGATGTTGGTGAATTGAACACCCATCCCGGGAAACAGCAGATGCCGCTCGGGCTTGTTGCGGGTCCAAGCGACCTTGGCTGTGGCCTGATATTTTTCCCAGGGACGATCCGGCAGGGCAAACTCGACGGACAGTTCGGTTCCCGGGGCCAACGGGGTGCTGCTTTCGATAAAGAGCCCGCCTGCGCCGATACCACCCGTCAGACTGTCGAACTGTTTACCTTCCGGTGTCGTGTACCGGACCTTCAAGGCGAGTGGCGCTCTCGGATGTGCGCGGGCATGGGCGAATCGCGCGTCGTCGTCACCGGCCAAAACCTGCTCAATCATCTCTCCCCATGGGAGAACGCCAAGCAAAACACCCGTCGGGCTCAATAATGAGACCACTTCACGGTCGGGATCCATCTCCAGGGATTTCCCCATATGCCCCCCCGTCGTCGTCACATTGAATTTCATGGTCGGACCCCTGAGCTGAACGGAAAATGGCTCGATGCCAGACGGGTAGTCACTAGGCTGGCTGACCGACAGGCTGGAGAGACTTCACCAGGTCCAGCACGAAATTACGAATATCCGGATTAATCTCCGTGAAGCGAACCCCCATGCCTGGACTAAAGGTATATTGATCTGCCTTCGGACAGACCCAGGCGACGAGACCCTTCGCGGGCAACCATTCTGACGGCTCCTCTGGCAGCGAAAACTCAAGCGCGAGTTTGGTACCGACCGGGAGAGGGCTCTGGCTTTCGATAAAGAGCCCGCCGCCGCCGATGCCGCCTGCACGGCTTTGAAACTGCTGGCCCTCAGGAGTTTTGTATTTGATACGAAACGTGAGCGCCACTCGCGGCTCGTTCCTGGTTTCTCGGCTCGTCGGAGGATTGCGATAGGCCAGAATCTGGTCAATGACGAAATCCCAGGACAAATTGCCCATCGGTTCGCCGTTGATACCCAAGAGGGTGATCACTTCACGGGTCGCATCAAGGTCGAGAGTTTTGCCTTTATGTCGAAGACTTGAAGACACTGGATATTTCACACGTCCTCCGCGTTCAAGAGTGACAGTGCAAGTATAGCGCAGCCTTCTAGCTTGTCGAGGAAAAGCGCAAAGTTATCAACCTGTCAAAGACTGGGTCGAGGAAGATGGCCGGAAGCAGCCTTATTCGAGAGCGTGACTTACAGCGGAACGACCAGGCCAGGAATGATCCTGGCCTGGAGAGCGTTATGATTCGACGGATACACAACTACGCGATAAACAGACTGACTTACAATAACTTATGCTGTCTTCGCATCCTTATCCTGCTCGAAAATCCTGATGGGGGCATGCTTTCCAAGGATCGCATCCTCCGTGATAAGGACTTCCTTGATCTGCTTCTGCGACGGCGCGTCGTACATCACGTCTAACATCACGTCTTCGAGAATGGCGCGCAAGCCGCGAGCGCCCGTCTTCTGAACGAATGCCTTCCGCGCGATTGCGCCCAGCGCGCCTTCCGTGAACTTGAGTTTCACTTTTTCGAAGGACAGTAGCTTCTCGTACTGTTTCGTGAGCGCGTTTTTCGGTTCGGTCAAAATTCGAATGAGAGCTCGTTCATCCAGCTCATCCAAAGTGGCCACGACCGGCAACCGTCCGACGAACTCAGGAATCAAACCGTACTTGAGAAAATCTTCCGGCTGCACTCTTGCGAACAATTCACCAAGCCGGATTTCGTTCCGGCCTCGGACCTCGGCGCCGAATCCCATCGATTTTCGATTCAGCCGCTGCTCGATAATCTGTTCGAGTCCGACGAACGCTCCGCCGCAGATGAACAGGATATTGCTCGTGTTGACCTGAATAAACTCTTGGTGTGGATGTTTGCGACCGCCTTGAGGCGGGACATTGGCAACCGTTCCCTCGATGAGCTTGAGGAGCGCCTGTTGCACCCCTTCGCCAGAAACATCGCGGGTAATGGAGGGACTGTCGCTCTTCCGGCTGATCTTGTCGATTTCATCGATGTAGACAATGCCTCGCTCAGCCCGCTCAACATCGTAGTCCGATGCCTGCAACAGCTTGAGGATGATATTCTCGACATCTTCACCGACATACCCTGCTTCGGTCAGCGTGGTGGCATCGGCCAACGTAAAGGGCACGTCCAGATACTTTGCAAGGGTTTGGGCCAACAGTGTTTTGCCAGTGCCCGTGGGCCCCAGCATGAGAATATTGCCCTTTTGGAGCTGCACCTCGTCGGTATCTTTGTCTTTAGCCGAGATCCGCTTGTAGTGGTTATGCACGGCCACCGAGAGGATTTTCTTGGCCCGCTCCTGTCCCACGACGTATTGATCCAAGTGGTGTTTAATTTCCACCGGCTTCTTGATTTTTGACGAGATCTCTTCTTTGGCTTCTTCCCAATCCTCGGCAATGATGTCGTTACAGAGATTGACGCATTCGTCGCAAATATAGACGGTAGGCCCGGCAATCAACTTGCGGACTTCGTCGCGGCTCTTTCCACAAAACGAGCAGCGGAGATGTCGATCCATCTTATCCTGCTTGGCCATGCGTCCCCCCCAGTTACTTGTCCTTCGCCCCGTCTTTTCCTGCATCGCCGATCACAGCCTTGAGAGTCTTCGGCGGCCGCGAAATGACTTCATCGATGAGGCCGTACTGCTTGGCCTCTTCTGCCGACAGGAAGTAGTCCCGTTCGGTGTCGTGGGCGATTTTTTCGATGGATTGCCCGGTATGTTTGGCCATGATCTCGTTGAGCCGTTCACGAATTTTCAAGATCTCTTTGGCATGGATGTCGATCTCAGTCGCTTGCCCGGAGAACCCGCCCAGAGGCTGGTGAATCATGACCCGCGCATTCGGCAGCGCAAAACGCTTGCCCTTCGTCCCAGCGGTCAGCAGAAAAGCCCCCATGCTGGCGGCCTGACCCAGGCAAATGGTGTTGATCGGGGGCTTCACATATTGCATGGTGTCGTAAATGCCCAATCCCGCCGTGACGCTTCCACCGGGGGAGTTGACGTAGAGATTGATATCCTTTTCTGGATCCTCTGCTTCGAGGAACAAGAGCTGGGCAATAATCAGATTGGCAAAGACGTCGTCGATGGGTGCACCGAGGAAAATAATCCGATCTTTTAAGAGCCGGGAATAAATATCGTAGGCGCGTTCGCCCCGGTTCGTCGTTTCGATGACAATGGGAACCAGCATGCCTGTCGTTCCTTTCCGCTTACAGCCTATTGAAACCGAGATGCAAGACCTGCCCTGTACCTCGGTGTTATCCCTGAATCACCGCATTGCGGTATACAAAATCCAGAGCTTTATCCGCTAAAATCCTGGCGCGTAATTCGTCGATCGACTCTTGTCCACCGGCTTTGACCATCTTGACGAGATCGGCAGGCGGCATTTTGAGCTCCGACGCCAGCCGCATGATCTCGGCATTAAGATCGTCCTGCGTGACCGTCAGCGCTTCTTTTTCGGCGATCGCTTCCAGCACGAGCCCGAGCTTCACGCGGCGCGCCGCTTCGTCGCGATGCTCCTGGCGAAGAGCCGTGACCTCTTCCGCACCGGGCGCGTCCGGAGCCGCGCCTTTTCGTTCCTGCTGCTGCACATGCTGGCGGATGATGGCTTCCAGCTCACGCTCAACGAGGGTCTCCGGGAGATCGAAGTGGTGGGTCTCCGCGAGCCGCTTGATGATCGTATCTTTATAGGTATCCTCGATCTCGCGCTTCAGCGCCTGCTCCATCCCGCTCCGCAGTTTATCTTTAATTTCCTGAAGCGTGGTGTAGGGGCCGCAGTCTTTGGCAAATTCATCGTCCAAGACCGGCAGCTTCTTTTCTTTGACGGATTTGACCGTCAACGTGAACAGGACTGTTTTGCCGGCGACGCGTGGGTCCGGATGACTGGCTGGATACGGCTGGGATATTTCGAGCACATCCGCCTCTTTCTTCCCCACGACATGCGAATCGATTTCCAGTCCCAAGACGGACGCCTTCGAACCCACCTTGTGGAGTTGCCCGTCCTTCTTCGTTCCGTCCAACGGTGCTCCACCGAGCGTGCCTTGCACGTCCAGCACAATATAGTCTCCATCCACGATGGCATGACCGGCTGGTGCGGCTTCCAAGCGTGCCTGTTGCTCGCGCAACACCTCAAGTCCTCGGTCGAGCTGTTCGTCAGTGACGGTTCGCTTGTCCGGCTTGAGCGAAATCGGGCTCGGCGCCTTATAGTCTCGCAACTCGATGGTTGGTTTGATCTCGACGGTTGCGGTAAAGGTGAACGGCTCGTCTCTCTTAATCTTGACCCGATCCAACGGGGGAATTTCAACGAGGACCGGCACAATACCGGCTTGGCGAACAGCCTTGTCGTAGAAATCCGGCACGAGGCTTCGAATCACATCCTCTTCCACGGATTTAGAATAACGTTTCTCCAATAACGCCTGGGGAGCCTTGCCAGGACGAAATCCCGGAATGTTGACCTGGCGGTTCAACTCAACGTATGCCCGGGCAAACCGTTGCGTGACCTCATCGGCCGGCACCTCGATCTTGAGGGCGCGTTTCATCGGTCCTAGTTCGGTCACTTCCATTTTCATAGCTGGTACTACCCTTTATCTTGTAAGAAGGCTTACAGGTGTCGCTGTACCGTCGAGCCGTCCGTGGTTTGGTGCGAGCGGAGGGACTTGAACCCCCACGGTTACCCACGAGATCCTAAGTCTCGCGCGTCTGCCAGTTTCGCCACGCTCGCATAGTGAGGTCCGCTGAAGTCGTCTCCAGCATGATAAGCACACAAGCGAAATGACTCAATAGCGTCAGTCTTTTGTACCGTTGGATACCGCCTACTGTCAACCCATACTCCTGGGGGAGAGCGCTTCCGACATGGGCCTCAATCGCTGCAAGAACGGATAGGAATAGGGGCCGGACGACCGCCCGTCTTCGCCACGTCCTATGCCAATACCATGCGTTGCTTCAAAACAACGCATGGTAGCACCCTCCTCTCATGGGGGTTATAATGTTTTGGATGATAACGGTGAAGTCCGGCCTTCGGCCTGTTCAATGCCTCCGGTGAGGCTGTGGTCCCTGTAAGGAGGTGCCTGATGCGAGCATGTCTCCTCTCTCTGGCTTGTGCGTCCCTACTCCTGCCAAGTCCGTCATGGGCTTACCGAGATTACTTTACGGCAGATCAGAAAGCGCAACTCGCCAAGGTCCAGACGGTTCTCGTCGATGCCATTGCCCTGACAGAAAAAGGCGCCGTCGATGCCGGACCGATCGTCGAGATTGCCGCGCGCCGTCTCGGGGAACTGGGCTACACCATAGTGCAGGATCGCACGAAGCCTCATGACGCGGTGTTTAAGATAAAGTGTGAACAGCGGAAGACCTGGGAAGGAACCACCGCAGCCGGTGGTGATGCAGATTTACCCGATGCACCGTCAAGGCTCTGGAAGGGACCGGCCTGCCAGATGACCTATCTGTTGGGAGACATGAAGGTCAAATGGCAACGGGAGGTACGGACCGATTTTGACGATGCGGTCACAGCAACCCAATCCGCGCAAGCCGGTGAACCCGGCGCCTATGCCATACGGAAACTCACCGAGGGATTAGAGAAATACGAGTTTCCCCTTCTGTTGACGGCAGAGTGGGGCCAACCGGATCGGCTGCTGAAACTCTTGGATTCTGCGGGAACCAACCAGGCACGCAAGGTCAAGATTATCTCGCTGCTCGGAGAAATGCAGGCTGACGAGGCATTACCCAGGCTGAAACAGGCGCTCCAAGATCGAGACTTGGCGAAACAGGCCTTGGCCGCAATGGGCAATCTCGGGCGGGAAGGCATCCCTCTGCTGATCGACATCATGAACACCTCAACGGACCTTGAGGTGCAAGCTGCGGCAGCCAAGGGGCTGGGACAGCTAGGGGGTCTGCACGGCGATGCTTCGGTCGTACCGCCCTTGTTGGCCAGGTTGAAGGATCCCAAGACCGACTGGTCTGTGCTCACGGAAGTGGCCTGGTCGTTGGGCAAAATTCCCGACAAACGCTCGATCCAACCGCTGTACGATCTCGACAAAAAGCTCCAAGCCATGCGGGACCCGGACAATATGCCGCTGAAGAAACTTAAGGAAGCGGTATTTTGGTCGATCAAGCAATGCGATACCTGGGATCAATTCAGCTGAGGACGGGATGGAGCCTGATGATCTTCTGTGCTCGCGCAACGCGCGGTCGCGGACTCCCCTCGTTGGACGTGCGCAGTGGAAGATCAATCAGCCCCCGTCCCTAAAGAGGTAACGAGCGAGCTTGACCTTTCATAAAGCTGGCGACCTGTTTCAACAGTCTGTTGATTGACAATCCTCTGTCCGGGACTTATCGTCCTCCGAGCCGGCCGATTGCCGGCTCGGAGACAACAGGATGAACACCGTTCCCCCTTCGACTCCTCCCTCCCAATCTCCTAACGTGTTGGCGCGGATTGCGCTCCAGATGGCGTCGAGTCTCGACCTTCAGGTCGTACTGGCCACGATCACGCAAGGATTGGTGGAGGAGCTAGATGCAGCCTTCGCCCGCATCTGGCTTTTAGGTCCCGGCGATCTCTGCGCCGACTGTTACAAAGCGGCCGACTGTACGAACCGGAGCCGCTGCCTGCATCTTGAGGCAAGCGCCGGGCTCTATACCAATCTCAAGGGGGAATATCGCCGCATTCCGCTGGGCGCGTTGAAGATCGGAAAGATCGCGCAAGGATCCGGTGCCATTTTTACGAACGATGTACTTGGCGACAATCGGCTTCCGAATAAACAATGGATGACCGACAATGGTCTCCGCTCCTTTGCCGGCCAACCCTTGAAGTTCCGCTGGGAATTACTCGGTGTCATCGCAATGTTCGGACGCCGACCGCTGAGCGGAGAGGAGTTCGAGCGATTGGCGGTCTTTGCCAATGAGGCCGCGATTGCCATCAAGAACGCGCAGCTGTTTACGGAAGTTCAACAGCTCAAAGATCGGCTGCAAGCCGAGAATCTCTACCTTCGTGAAGAGATCAAACTCGAGCATAACTTCGAAGAGATCATCGGGGAGAGCCAGAACATCAAAGCCGTGCTGCGATCGATCGAACAGGTCGCCCCTACAGACTCGACGGTGCTGATTCGCGGGGACACCGGGACGGGCAAAGAGCTGATCGCCAGGGCGATCCACCACATGAGCCCTCGCAGGGCCCGCTCGCTGGTAAAGGTCAACTGCGGAGCGATTCCCGCCAATCTTCTCGAGAGCGAACTCTTCGGACACGAGAAGGGATCGTTTACCGGGGCATTACAACGTCGCATCGGCAGATTTGAGTTGGCGGATGGAGGGACGATCTTCCTCGACGAAGTGGGAGAACTCCCGCTGGATGCGCAGGTGAAACTTCTACGAGTGTTGCAGGAACGAGAATTCGAACGGGTCGGCAGCGGTCATTCGACGAAAGTCGATGTGCGGGTGATCGCCGCGACCAATCGCGACCTGCATGCGGAAGTGAAGGCAGGTTCCTTCCGGGCCGATCTCCTCTACCGGCTGAATGTCTTTCCGATAGAGGTGCCACCCCTGTCTGCCCGTGCCGCCGATATTCCGCCTTTGGTCAGCCATTTCATCGCCAAGTTTTCAGCCAAACTTGGCAAGCGATTTGACGGTGTGTCTCATGCGACCATGGACCGCCTGGTGACCTATTCATGGCCCGGCAACATTCGAGAACTGGAAAATGTGATCGAACGGGCCACGATTCTCGCAAAGGGTCCCATGCTCCAGATCGATGACGCTGTTCTTCGTGCGGCTCCTGCGGCTTCGGTGCCGCGCAAGGGGACGATGGAAGAAGTCGAGCGAGCCCATATCCTTCACATCCTGCAGGAGGCGAATTGGGTCGTAGAAGGAAAACAGGGCGCCGCCACTCGGCTGGATCTCCATCCCAACACGCTCCGCTCTCGCATGAAGAAGCTCGGCATTAACAAACCCCGTCTCACCTA
>VFKF01000129.1 GCA_009885705.1 Nitrospira sp.
AGCAGCCCATTATGGGACGATGTGGCCGACCAGGTCATACATCGCCGCATCGGTGATCTCGACCTTGACGACGTCCCCTGCCGAGGCTGACCCATCATTGATATAGACGACGCCGTCGATCTCCGGAGCCAGACCTTCATGGCGTCCCTCGAGCAACAATTCCGTCTCTTCTGAAACTCCTTCGACCAGAACTTCCATGACAGAGCCGATCAGGGCCTGGCCTCGGGCTGCCGCAATCTCTTCTTGCACAGCCAGGAGTTCATTCCGCCGTTCGTCCATGACCGACCGTTCGATCTTGTCGTCCAACCCAAGGGCCGGCGTATCTTCTTCATCCGAATACAAAAACACCGCCACGCGATCGAACTCGGTCTCTGCCACGTAGCTTCGCAGTTCGTCGAAGGCCTGCTCCGTCTCCCCTGGAAACCCTACGATGAAGGCGGTACGAAACGTGACCCCGGGAATGCGGGTCCGGATTCGCTCAACGAGAGAGGTGATGGTCTTCCGATCGCCTAGCCGGTGCATTCGTTTGAGCATGCGATCGTTGATGTGCTGCAGCGGCATGTCGATATATTTTGTGATCTTTTCTTCTCCCGCATAGAGATCCAACAGCTCGTCCGATACCTGCTGCGGGTAGAGATAGAACGGCCTGATCCAATGGAGGTCTTTCACCTTCACCAACTCGCGAAGCAAAGTGGTGAGGCCTTGGCGCAATCCAAGATCGACGCCGTAATTCACGGTGTCCTGGGAAATGAGGTTGATTTCCTTCACGCCTTCCGCTGCGAGACGAGTGGCTTCGTCGACGATCGATTCCACGGTGCGGCTTCGCTGTTTGCCCCGCATCAAGGGAATCGCGCAGAACGCACAATTCCGGTTACAGCCTTCGGCGATTTTCACATAGGCGCTATGGGCTTTCCCGAGACGGAGACGTGGCGCATCTGCGTCGTAGAGATAGGGAGGCTCGCTGATCCAGAGCCGTTGCTGCCGCTTTTTGGGCGTCAAGAGATCCCGGCAAATTTCCGCGATCTTCCCGAACTCACCGGTTCCCACCACTCCATCGAGTTCCGGCAATTGCTTGAGGAGATCTCCCTGATACCGCTGCGCCAGGCAGCCGGCGGCGATCAAGACGCGACAGGATCCATTGTCTTTGAGTTTGCCGTGCGCAATGATCGTATCGATCGATTCCTGCTTGGCCTCTTCAATGAAGCCGCACGTATTAATGATGACTACTTCGGCTTTCTTTGGATCGGCGGTCAGGGCAAACCCGTCTGCCACCAGGGTGCCTAACATGACTTCTGAATCGACCTGGTTCTTCGAGCAACCCAGGTTGACGAAGCCGATGGTGGTTTTCTTTTTACTCGGGCGCGAGGG
>VFKF01000215.1 GCA_009885705.1 Nitrospira sp.
CCTCTCGTTCATTGACAGGCTGGAGAGCCGGTTCCTATAATCCGCCCGCTAATGGATTGCCTCCTGGCTCTGGTCAGTCGTTGTCGATTTTTTAGCAGGTTGCGGAGAAGCTATTTGGGTATGCCAAGAGTTCGATGGTTGGAACGTGTGGCACAGCACAATAGGGGAACAGTCTCGTAGGATGCTCAAAATGGCCGTCCAGCAAGGCCGCAGCGAGTGAAGGGCCGAGGCGTACCCTTTAGGGTACGTTGAGGGTCTGAACGATGCGAGAACGCTGCTGGCGGGCTTTTTCAGCATCCTACCAAGCGTTTTTTTAATATGCAGATAGTGAATCGTATCGGCGTGATCGGCGCTGGTGCCTGGGGCACCGCGCTCGCCAAACACATAGCCGAAAAGGGACTGCACGTCAGGCTCTGGGCCTATGAGCGGGACGTCGTCGATTCGATCAATCAGACACACGAGAATCGGGTCTTCCTGCCTGGCGTGACCTTGCCCCTATCGCTCAGCGCGACGAATTCTCTCGTGGAAGCCGTGAGCGACTGTGACGGCCTCCTTTTTGTCGTACCCTCGCATGTGGCCAGGCTCGTCCTCCAGCAGCTCGCTCCCCTCTTGCCCTCCTCTATGCCTCTGATCAGTGCGACAAAGGGCGTCGAAGAAGAGACGTTCAAGTTGATGACCCAGGTGATGGAGGAGGTGCTGCCTGTTCCGCTCCATTCCAGGCTGATGGTCTTGTCCGGGCCGAGTTTTGCGGCAGAAGTGAGTCAGGGGCAACCCACGGCTCTCTGTCTCGCGGGGCGGGAGGCGTCTCTGGTGAGCGCCTTTCAAACGGCATTGATGACCCCCGCGCTGCGCATCTATGCGGATAGCGATATGACCGGCGTCCAATTGGGCGGGGCCTTGAAAAACGTGATGGCCTTAGCGGCCGGGGTTGTCGACGGACTGGGCCTTGGCCACAATGCCAGGGCTGCCTTGATTACGAGAGGTCTAGCTGAAATGGTTCGCCTTGGGATGGCGATGGGCGCCGATGCGCGCACGTTTTACGGACTTTCGGGCATGGGGGATCTTGTGCTGACCTGCACCGGGTCGTTGAGCCGGAATCATACGGTCGGCGTTCGGCTAGGGAAGGGCGAGAAGCTGGAGACGATTCTGGGTGGGATGCAAGCCGTGGCTGAAGGTGTGCGGACGGCCAAGGCGGCGTCGGGATTAGCCCATCGCCATCATGTCGAAATGCCGATCGTGCGCGAGATCAATGCGGTGTTGTTCGAAGGCAAGTCCTGCCGCAAGGCGGTCACGGATTTGATGGAGCGCGATGCCAAGCCTGAGAAGGGGAACGCGTGAATCCTGCAGCGCTCGAACGATTGCTGACAAAGGTCCGAACCGGCACGTTACCCGTGGCGACGGCGATGGAACAGCTCCGCAGCTTGCCCTATGAAGATCTCGGGTTTGCGTCGCTCGATCACCATCGATCGTTACGGCAGGGATTCCCCGAGGTCATCTTCTGCGAGGGGAAGACGTTGGTGCAGATTCGTGGGATTGCGAAGGCTCTGCTGAAACATCATCGTCCATTGCTGGCGACACGCGCGACTCCCCAGGTCGCCGCGCTCATTAAGCGGCTCGACCGCCAGGCGGTCTATCATGACGAGGCGCGCATTGTGTCGATTCGCGACCCCAAGCGCCGGCTGCAAGGGCATGTGCTGGTGATTACCGCGGGGACTTCCGATATTCCCGTCGCGGAAGAGGCGAAAGTGACGGCGGAAGTGATGGGGAGCCGGGTTGAAACGCTCTATGACGTGGGTGTGGCCGGTATTCATCGGTTGCTCGAGCGTCAAAGCCGGCTGATGCAGGCACGAGTAGTCGTGGTGGTCGCAGGGATGGATGGAGTCTTGCCCAGTGTTGTCGGGGGGTTGGTGTCCTGTCCTGTTGTGGCCGTACCGACGAGTCGGGGTTATGGCGCCAGTTTCGGTGGATTGGCCGCGCTGTTGACGATGCTGAATTCCTGCTCGGCAGGGGTCGGCGTGATGAATATCGACAACGGTTTCGGGGCCGGGTGTCTCGCACACAGAATCAACCTATTGGGAGAGCCAACAGCAGTCAGCCTTCAGCGATCAGCAAAGCCGAAGAGTAATAAGAAGAATGTGAAGCTGAGAGCTGAGAGCTGAGAGCTGTCGGCTACTTCACTTCGATCGTTCCGCGTTTCGGCCAGCCAACTGTCTGCGTTCTGGGACCCTTCTCCCCGTTTGCCAACAATTTCGCGCGCACTTCAAAATGATAGAGTCCTGGTCCTGCTGTGACTTTCTGTTGGTCCAGTCCGTCCCACGTCAGCACGACAGAGATTTGTGGAGGGGCTGCGCCGGTGGTCGAGGCGGCATGTGGTCCCAGGGGGGTACGGGTAGTCAGAAAACGGAGGGAATTTTTCGAGGGCGATGTGATGAATGAGGAAATTTCCAGGAGGGTTGCGCCATTCAACTCTTTCGGGAGTTGGACCAGGGCGGAAAACTGCAATGGACCGGATGAGACCGTATAGGGGTTGGGGTCGACTTTCAGATCGAGAATTCTGAGTTCCGGTTCGGCGCGTGGGGCCTGGTGCGGTTTCGTTTTTGCCAAGGTGCTCGGCGGGGCCCAGAGCAGCAGCGCGGCGCAGAGCAGCAGCCAGAGGGCTCGACCATTCCACGTTTCGAATACGAGTAAGCGGGACGGGGTGAAGGGTCGGCAGATCGTCATAGGGTTTTGTGTGGAGTCGCGTATTGTGGTCAATCGCCCGGTCGGTGGGCCAATGCAGTGGGGATAACACAGCGTTGAGAGGCTGTCAACGCTCGTCCCTGCCGATTGCCGTTCGTACGCGCCTTGGGTAAGATGGGCGCGGTCTGAGTTGAGTCGAGAAAGGATCTACGTGGGCGCGCATCTCCATTTCGATTGTTATTCCGGCATCAGCGGCGATATGACCCTCGGCGCGCTTGTGGATGTCGGCCTGCCGTTTCCCGATTTGGTGAACGGGCTGAAGCGGCTTCGTCTTTCAGGCGTCACGCTCCGGAAACGGCGGGTGCAACGGGGGGCGATCCATGCCACGAAGGTCGATGTCATCATTGCGAAGGGGTTGCAGCATCCGCTGTCCCTCACGCGAATTCACCGAATCCTTGCCGCAAGCAAGCTCTCGGACAAGATCAAGCAGCAAAGCCGATCCGTCTTCGATCTCTTGGCCGAGGCGGAGGGGCATGCCCATCGTGTGGCCAAGGATCACGTTCATTTCCATGAAGTCGGTGTGCTCGACTCGTTTGTCGATATCGTCGGCGGGCTCATCGGCTGTGACCTGTTAGGCGTCACGCGCGTGACATCTTCCCCCGTCAATGTGGGAACGGGGACGTTGCAATCGGCGCATGGGATTTTGCCTGCGCCTGGTCCGGCGGTCGCCATTCTGGCCAAAGGGATTCCGATCTACAGTGCCGGGCCCGCCCGTGAACTGACCACGCCGACCGGCATGGCACTGTTGCGCACGCTGACATCGGAGTTCGGCCCCATGCCGGTCATGACGCCGACGGCGATCGGGTATGGTGCGGGCGATGCTGATCCCGTGGGCTGGCCGAACGCCTTGCGGGTGTTTCTTGCAAGACCGTCATCCAAAAATACGCGCGAACATGACACCGTGTTGCAGGTCGAAACGAACCTCGACGATGTCAATCCTCAAGTCTATGAGCATGTGATGGAGCAGTTACTTTCCCGTGGGGCGTTGGACGTGACGCTTGCGCCGGTCATTATGAAACGTGGCCGCCCCGGTGTCGTCCTGACCTGTCTTGTCGCCCAGGCAGAGCTGGACGGGATTCTTGATGTGGTGTTTCAGGAAACGACGGCGTTGGGAGTCCGGGTCTGTGAAGTCATGCGGCAGATCCTTCCCCGGCGATTTGTCTCGGTGAAGGTGCCTGGAGGAGTTGTCCGGATGAAGATTGCCGATGTGAATGATACGACGACGAAGGCAGCTCCAGAATATCTGGATTGTAAACGGATCGCCGAACGAACGGGCCGCCCGGTGAAAGTCGTACTCGACGAAGCGGCTCTCGCCTATGCCAAACGGCGGGTGACCAGGACGACGGGTCCCCGATGACGGTCTTCCTCTACAGCCTCCTATTCCTTGTTTCGGTTGCGGTGACGTTGGGCGCTTGCACGCTCTTCACGAACGCCATTGAATGGCTGGGCAAACGATTCGATCTATCCGAAGGCGCGGTTGGCGGCGTGTTGGCCGCCATCGGCACCACATTGCCAGAAACGTCGATTCCCATCATCGCCATCTTCTTCGGGGCGAGCCGTGCGGAAGCGGAGGTGGGTTTGGGCGCGATCCTCGGCGCGCCTTTCATGTTGAGTACCCTGGTAATCCCCATCCTGGCGATCTTGCTGGTGGTCTATGCCGGATTCGGGAAGCGAACGGCGGTGTTCAAGTTGAACTATCCCGATGTGAAGGGCGATCTCTCCTTCTTCGTGGTGGCCTATAGTGTTGCGCTGGCTTGTGTCTTTATTCCTTCTCGGCTGGTGCACAGCCTGGCCGCCGTCGGGTTGCTGAGCCTCTATCTCTATTATGTGAAACTGAAATTCAGTGAGGTGGCCGAGGAGGGGGGCGAGGGTGGTGCGCTTGAACCGCTGTTCTTTGCCAGAAAGGCGGCCGTCCCATCGTTTGGACTCATCGCACTTCAAGCCATCCTCGGTTTAGCCGGTCTGGCATTCGGCGCCCATCTCTTTGTGCTCGCTGCGGAAACGATTGCCGGGGCCCTGTCGATCTCGCCATTGATCCTGGCCCTCCTCATTGCGCCCCTCGCGACCGAGCTGCCGGAGATGTCGAACAGTTTCCTCTGGCTCTATCGAAAGAAAGATCGTTTGGCAGTCGGGAACGTCACAGGCGCCATGGTTTTTCAGGGCACCATCCCGGTGTCGATCGGACTTCTGGGCACGGACTGGGCGCTCGCACCGACGGCGTTGATCACGATGGTGCTCGCGGTGACGGCGGCCACGTTCTTATTGGTCCAGGCCGCATGGAGCGGCCTCTGGCGACCCTGGATGCTGGGCGGGAGCGCCATCCTTTATTTAGGGTATGTGGTGTACCTCTATGGTTGGTGACCAGCCGAAAAGGTTTGTCCGGTTTTTCTGGTTTATTTCGTTTGTTTGGTTTCAACGAGGAGCGAATCAATGAAGTCCCAACGAGACAAACCAAACAAACCTCTTCTCGGTATCACGATGGGCGATCCGGCTGGGATCGGCCCCGAAGTGATTGCGAAGGCCTTGGCTCTGGCAAAGGTGCGACGGCTCTGCCGTCCGTTGGTGATCGGCTCCTTTCCGGTGATGCAGCAGGCGGTCAAGAGTCTGAAGCTGAAACTGAATGTGATTCGCGTGGAAGGTCACGAGGCAGTGCCTCCACGGTTGAACGATCTTGCCGTGCTCGATCCGCTCGACCGTCCCCTCGGGCGGTTCCCTCGTGGGGTTGCCGCGTCTGAGACCGGGGCGGCGTCCGTGCTCTTTATCAAGAGGGCCGTGGAGCTGGCGCAGCTCGGTTGTATCGACGGCATGGTCACAGCCCCGATCAACAAAGAGGCGATCAACATGGCCGGCTGCCATTTCCCCGGCCATACGGAACTGCTGGCAGACCTGACTAAGACGCAGGACTCCGGTATGATGATTATCGGTGGGCCGCTTCGCATCATGTTTGTGACCACCCACGTCGCCATCAAAGACTTGCCCTCGCTCCTGACCCAAGCCAAGATCGAAAAAGCTATCAGATTGGCTCATGTGGCCCTGAAAGACTTGTTCGGGATTAAAAAGCCGAGAGTTGGTGTCGCCGCGTTGAATCCCCATGCAGGAGAACATGGTCTGTTCGGGGACGAAGAAGCGCGGATCATTCTCCCGGCGGCTCGTGCGGCGCAGGCCCAGGGGATTCGAGCCAGCGATCCCTTGCCGGCCGATACCCTGTTCGGCAAGGCGGCGAGGGGCGATTACGATGGAGTGGTGGCCCTCTATCACGACCAGGGGTTGATTCCCTTAAAACTCGTCGCGTTCGGTACCTGTGTGAACCTGACGGTGGGATTGCCGATCATTCGCACCTCGGTCGATCATGGGACGGCGTTCGATATTGTGGGGAAAGGCATCGCAGACCCCGGCAGCCTGGTCGAGGCGATCACGCTGGCCGCGACGTTAGCCAAGAGACGGTGAAGGGTCTATCTGGTCTGTCTCGTCTATCTCGTCTGTCTGGTTTCCCGGTTTGGACCGAACCAGATAGACCAAATAGACCAGATAGACGGGATAGACCAAATAGACCAGACAGACCATCTCAAGAGGAGCCTATTGATGACCAGCCAATCGGGTGCAGCGCGGGACATGATACAGAAGCAGTTGAAAGATTTGGACGTGATTTTCTCAGAAACCATGGAGACGCTCAACACAGTTTCCGGAGCCGAACGGCTCGTCAAATGGAAAGCCAGAACGGTTGCGCTTCTCACGGAATCTCTGGGAGCAAAGGAAGGGCAGAAGTTTGCAGCGCTGCAGCCAGGGCCCTCGTTTACCAACGACTTGGTGGAAGAGTTCACGGACCTCATCGACTATTTCAAGACGCCGCTGCTCGATCTGGTAAAACAACTGGCGCAAGCAACGCCTCCTCTTCCCGGCGGGAATTAACTGGTGTCGACTCCTGATCTCCCTCCCCCGCTCAAGCGGCTCGGCCAAAACTTTCTCATCGATCCCAACATCGTGCGCAAAATCGTCGCCTTGGCGGAGCTGAGCCCCAGCGACCATGTGTTAGAAGTCGGTCCAGGCCGCGGCGTCCTGACGGAGATGTTGAGTCGCGCAGCCGGTCGCGTGACGGCGGTTGAGCTGGATCCACGGCTTCATGCCTACCTGGAAACGAGGCAGGCGGAGTTCCCGAATGTGGAATTGGTCTGTGACGACGCATTGGCCTATCCGGTCGAGCGCCTGCCGCTAGGGACGATCGTTGTCGCCAATTTGCCCTACTACATTTCAACCCCGCTGCTTTTTCGATTACTCGACCAGCGTGGCCGGTTTCCCCGTATGGTGCTCATGCTGCAGGCTGAAGTGGCTGATCGTCTCGTGGCAAAACCAGGCGGCTCGGACTATGGGGTGCTTTCGGTTATGGCGCAGTACGCAGCCGAGATCACCAAATCGTTTCGTGTCTCAGCCCAGTGTTTCCGTCCTAGGCCGGAAGTCGCCTCGGCGGTAGTCTTACTGCGCACGAAAGAGCGCACGAGGCTCAGCCAGCAAGAAGAAGTCGCGTTTCGTGGGCTCGTGAAGGCGGCTTTTGCCCATCGAAGAAAAACGCTGGTCAATTCCCTGCGAGACGAAGGGTATGAGCTTCTTTCTGTAGCCGAGGGATTGAAGCAATTGGATATTGTTCCGACTCGCCGGGCAGAAACATTGTCGGTTGAGGACTTTCTCCAGCTCGCTCTTGCACTTTCCCTACACCATCCTTAGGAGGTGGTCTGGATTGTCCCCCCCTGCGCACGTCCAAGGAATGCCGGTTCATCTGGTCTATTTAGTCTATCTGGTTTGTCTGGTTGATCGGACTGGAAATTCATTCAGAAGAACCAGACAGACCAGAAAGACCGGCCAACCAGACAGACGAGCCCGAGCGCGTTCCGGGAGCACAGGACCAACGTGGGTGTCCTTCCAATCATCTCCATTTTTGTCTTGCTGGGATGTTATGATGGGCG
>VFKF01000071.1 GCA_009885705.1 Nitrospira sp.
GCCTGTGGGGCAACGGTGCGGACATACTCTCCGGCTCGAACCCCGGCGCGCCGACCGAACACAATCGTTTCAAGGAGCGAGTTGCCCCCGAGCCGATTGGCGCCATGTACACTGACACAGGCACATTCGCCGGCCGCATAGAGGCCGGTGATGCCCGTTTCGGTCCATTGGTTGGTTCGGACGCCGCCCATCTGATAATGCGCACCGGGGCGAACGGGAATGGGGGTCTCGATCGGATCGAGGCCGGCGAATTCCATGGCGAGCGCCCTGATCTGCGGGAGCCGTTCGAGAATACGCTGACGGCCAAGGTGCCGTAAGTCCAATAACACGCAGCCGTCGACCCCGCGGCCTTCGAGGATTTCTTGCCCGATCGCCAGCGAGACAGTGGAGCGAGTCGCCAATTCCATCTGCTGCGGGGCATACACTTTCATGAACCGTTCGCCCAGGGTATTCAGAAGGTAACCACCTTCTCCGCGAGCCCCTTCGGTGATGAGGATGCCCGTTCCCTTCAGGGTGGTGGGATGGAATTGGACAAATTCCATATCCGCCAAGGGGGCACCGGCACGGTACGCGAGGGCCATGCCGTCGCCGGTATTGATCACGGCGTTCGTGCTCGTCAGGAAGACCCGTCCGCTGCCTCCTGTGGCCAAGATGACCGCTTTGGCTCTGATCGCATGTAGCCCCCCATGGATCAAGTCCCAGGCCACGACACCCCGACAAACACCCTCTTCCACGATCAAGGTCGTGACGTACCATTCTTCATACACCGCAATACGCCGCTTGAGCAGCTGCTCATACATCGCGTGCAAGATGGCATGACCCGTACGATCGGCGGCGTAACAGGTCCGGGGAAAGCCCGCTCCACCGAACGGTCGCTGGGCGATACGTCCCTCTTCGTTTCGACTGAAAATGACCCCGAGGCGTTCTAATTCGAGAATATCCTCAGGCGCTTCGCGGCACATGGCCTCGATGGCATCCTGATCGCCGAGATAGAGTCCTCCCTTGGTCGTGTCATACGCATGGGCTTCCCAGGAGTCATCTTCTCCCAATGCCGCGTTGATGCCCCCTTGGGCTGCCACGGAATGGCTCCGAACCGGGTGGACCTTGGACATCACGGCAACGTCGAGGTCTGGCGATGCGGCCACCGCCGCCCTCATCCCTGCCAGACCGGCCCCGATGATCAGAATGTCGTGTTGTTTCATGGCCTGCACTCATACGTGACTCTCCGCTTGAAGGCAAGTCTGCGGTCTGGAACCCTTGATCCGACCCTTGGAGAA
The DNA here is from genome assembly GCA_009885705.1 of Nitrospira sp. Taxonomy (GTDB): domain Bacteria; phylum Nitrospirota; class Nitrospiria; order Nitrospirales; family Nitrospiraceae; genus Palsa-1315. The sequence continues at coordinate 1,278 of VFKF01000071.1, forward strand.
TAGGGGGGGAGCATGATACTCTGCTGGCCGCAAAGGGGGCCGGCCGTAGACCAGCGCGCTCCACAGACGCCACTTACTCCGAAGGATACGATCAACGCCATGGCCACACCGGACTTTCTGAGCCCACCCGACACCTTCATCCATCGCCATCTCGGCTCCACAGACGCAGAGGTTCACCACATGCTGGCGACGCTCGGCGTACAGTCGCTGGAGGAGCTGAGCGAGGCAATTGTGCCAGCGGATATTCGCCTGCGGAGTGAATTGGACCTGCCGCTGCACCGCGGCGAGCAGGCCGTGCTGCAAGACATCCGCGCCATCGCCGACAAAAACCAGCTTTACCGATCCTTGATCGGCATGGGTTATCACGACTGCCTCACGCCCGGCGTCATCCAACGCAACATTTTTGAGAACCCGGCCTGGTACACCCAATACACCCCCTACCAGGCGGAGATCGCCCAGGGCCGACTGGAAGCCCTCGTAAATTTTCAAACCGTGGTGGCGGACCTCACCGGCTTGCCCTTGGCCAATGCATCGCTCCTGGATGAAGCGACGGCGGCGGCAGAGGCCATGGCGATGTGTCTCGCCGTATCCCGTTCGTCCGGCCTCGAGCGAACAGAATTCTTCGCCTCGCAAGATTGTCATCCTCAAACCATTGCGGTGATGCAGACGCGGGCGGAGCCCCTCGGCATGACGCTGCACATAGGGCGGACGCAGGCCATCGACTTCTCCAATCCTCGGCTGGCCGGCATTCTGCTCCAGTATCCGGCCACCGACGGCTCTGTTAGAGACTACAGTGCGCTCGTGTCCCAGGCCCACGCGGCCGGAGTGCTGGTAGTGGTGGCCACCGATCTATTAGCCTTAACCCTGTTGAAGGCACCGGGAGAATTCGGGGCCGATATCGCCATCGGCTCCAGCCAGCGATTCGGCGTCCCGATCGGATTTGGCGGCCCCCATGCCGCGTTCCTTTCAACGGCTGAGACATTCAAACGGCAGATGCCTGGACGCATCGTCGGGGTCTCCAAGGACGTCACAGGAAAACCGGCCGCCCGACTCTCGCTACAAACCCGCGAACAACATATCCGGCGTGAGAAGGCGACGAGCAACATTTGTACGGCGCAGGTCCTCTTGGCCATCATGGCGAGTATGTATGCGGTCTACCATGGGCCGGAGGGCTTGCGGCGGATTGCCGAGCGCCTGCATGGCTTGGCCGTGCTCCTGTCAGCGGGACTGCGTCAGCTCGGCTTCGACGTCGGAGCGGAAGAGTACTTCGATACGATTCGGGTTCGACTGTCGAAGATGCAGTCTGAGTCTATTTTGCTCAGGGCCAACGAAGCCGGCATAAACCTTCGCCGACATGAGGACCACTCGATTGGGATTGCTCTGGATGAACTGAGCTCGGAGGACGAAATCCGGCGGCTGATGGAGATTTTCGTCGGCCAGGATCGCCTGCCGTTTCAGGTACGGGACCTGTGCCAGAACGCCGCCACCAATTTCCCGACGCATCTCGCCCGCACCAGCGCCTACCTAACCCATGAGGTCTTCAATCGCTATCATACTGAGCATGAGATGCTGCGATACATCCATCGCCTCGCAGCGAAAGATCTGTCGCTCGTCCATTCGATGATCCCGTTGGGATCCTGCACCATGAAGCTGAATGCCACGTCCGAAATGTTACCGGTGACCTGGCCGGAGTTTTCACGGCTTCACCCTTTTGCTCCGTCTGACCAGACCAAGGGATATCAGGAACTGTTCCGTCAATTAGAGTCCTGGTTGGTGGAGATCACGGGATTTTCCGCCGTCTCCTTGCAGCCGAACGCAGGTTCTCAGGGCGAGTATGCAGGGCTGATGGTGATCCGGGCCTATCACCGGAGCCAGGGAGAAACACATCGAGACGTCTGCCTGATTCCCGTATCCGCGCATGGTACGAATCCGGCCAGTGCAGCCATGGCTGGCATGACGGTGGTCGTCGTCGCCTGCGATCGTCAGGGCAATGTGGATTTAGCCGATCTTGAAGCGAAGGCTGCCCAGCATCGAGATCGGCTCTCGGCTCTCATGTTGACCTACCCCTCGACCCATGGCGTCTTTGAAGCAGGCGTGCGGCGCATCTGTCAGATCGTGCATACCCATGGCGGGCAAGTATATATGGATGGCGCCAACATGAATGCCCAGGTGGGACTCTGCCGCCCGGGCGACATCGGCGCGGACGTGTGCCATCTCAATCTGCATAAGACCTTCTGTATCCCCCATGGAGGGGGCGGTCCCGGGATGGGACCGATCGGTGTGGCTCGCCATCTGGCGCCATTTCTTCCCGGCCATCCGGTCACGAAGTTAGGCGGCCAAGAATCCATCGGACCGGTGTCGGCGGCGCCCTATGGCAGCCCCAGCATCGTCACGATATCCTGGGTCTACATCGCCCTGATGGGCCGTGACGGATTGACCAAGGCAACGCAGGTGGCCATCTTGAACGCGAATTACATGGCCAAGCGGCTGGAGAAATACTATCCCATCTTGTACAGAGGAACGTCCGGGTTCGTCGCGCATGAGTTCATTCTCGACCTTCGTCAGTTCAAAGACACTGCGGGAGTCGAAGCGATGGATGTGGCGAAGCGGCTGATGGATTACGGGTTCCATGCTCCCACGGTCTCGTTTCCGGTTGCCGGAACACTTATGATCGAGCCGACCGAGAGCGAATCCAGAGCCGAGTTGGACCGGTTCTGCGAGGCGATGATCTTGATTCATGCCGAGATCCAGGAGATTGTCGAAGGCCGCCAGCCCCGCACGAACAATCTGCTGAAGAACGCACCACATACGGCGCAGGTCGTAACGAGCAATGAATGGGCCAGACCCTATAGCCGTGAACAGGCCGCGTTCCCCGCTTCCTGGGTCCGCGACCATAAGTTCTGGCCGAGCGTCAGCCGGATCGACGAAGCCTATGGAGACCGCCATCTGATCTGCACCTGCCCGCCGATAGAGGCCTATTCCAGCTAGCAGGCTGTTCAGAAAGTCCGCCAGCGGCGTTCTCGCGGCGCAGAGAGGCTCAACGTACCACAAGGGCACGCCTCGCCTCTCCGCTTGCTGCGGCCTTGCTGGACGGCCTCTCTGAACAGCCTGGCACGCGCACTCCCGCAGTGGCCTAACAGCTTGTCAACAACCAGCTAATCTTCTCCCGGTCCCGTTCATGGTACCCCCTGCCAGGACAATTCCCCCTCCTTTGGGGCATTGTGATAGGACCTGCCAGTCAGCGATAAAGGAGCCTGACTAATTCACCGGGTGAGGCCTATTCCATGTCGAACATCTTGAATCTGAGCTCGCACACGACCGATGAAGATCTCAAACACCTGACCACCTTGCTGCTCTATCACCTCGTTGAACAAAACGGCGGCCAGGTGCAGTTCAAACTGGAAGATGCCCATCGCGTTCGCGAGAACCTCGCAACCAAGATGGTGCAAATGCAGGTGGGAGATGAAGTGCGGTTGAAAATTATCAATCGTCTTCCGGAATTGTCGTAATACTGCATCAGCTGCCCCCATATCTTCGCTCGCCGCATATAGGCTGATAGCGGCGTCCGCCTGCAAACGATCTTGATAGATTCTTTTTTAGTGCGGCCGTAGGAGGCTTCCTCAAGATTCGGTTTATTTGACCCCTCTCATTGAGATAACCTCGCTGCATCAACTTTCGTCAGTCACGATTGGTGGTTATCCTAGCCATGCTCCACATCTCATCACATGTCATCATCCCCGATAGCGAAATCGACATCCATGCGATGCGGTCGCAGGGTGCCGGTGGGCAGAACGTCAATAAGGTTTCGTCCGCGATTCATTTGCAGTTCGATATTGCAGCTTCGTCGCTGCCCCCCTTCTACAAAGAAGAACTCTTGAAGCTCAGAGACAATCGGATTTCAGCTGATGGAGTGATTACGATCAAAGCCCAGCAGCATCGGAGTCAGGAGCAGAATCGAGAAGATGCGCTCGCTCGATTGCAAGAGCTCATTCAGAGCGTGGCGATTCCGCGCAAGAAACGCAGAGCGACGAAGCCGACGAAGGGGTCGAAACAGCGGCGGTTAGAGAGCAAGACGAAACGAGGGAAGTTAAAAACACTCAGACGGACGCTGGAGTAACCGCAGTGAAAGCCGTGAAGCGTATCTCGTGTGAGGACGGAGCTGATAGCGTATGGCTTATAGCTGATGGCTCGGAAAAAGCACCGTCTCTCGTGAAGAAGAGTTGATCATTGGTTTCGGCAGTTCCAGCTCTGACTCCTAGCCATACGCTATAGGCTATATGCTCTTTTCTTCGGACGAGATACGAACGACGCTTCACCTCAGTCCGGTGACGCAAGCGACCCCAGGATATGATACCCGCCATCGACGTAGATCACTTCTCCGGTAATCCCACGCCCTAGCGGGCTAACCAGGAACAATGCTGTATCGCCAACTTCGCCTTGCTCGGTTGCGCGGCGTAGCGGGGCAAATTCTTTGTGGTGGTCGACCATCTTGCTGATGCCGGAGACGCCGCGAGCGGCAAGCGTCTTGATCGGACCGGCGGAAATGGCATTCACCCGAATGTTCTTGGGGCCAAGATCGTGGGCCAGATAACGGACGGTGGCTTCGAGGGCGGCCTTGGCGACACCCATCACATTGTAATGGGGCACGACCCGTTCCGCGCCAAGATAGGTGAGCGTGACGACGGAACCACCGTCGGTCATGAGGGGCAGCGCCGCCTTGGTGACGGCAACGAGCGAATAGGCACTCACGTCGAGGGCTGTCGCGAATCCTTGCCTCGTGGTATTCACGAACTGACCGGTTAGTTCTTCCCGCGGGGCAAAGGCGACTGAATGGACCAGAAAATCGATCTTCGGGGTTTCTTTCCCGACGCTCTGCATCAATGCGGCAATTTGCGTATCGTCTCCCACATCGCAGGGAAAGGCTTTTGCGCCTGGCATCGTGGCGACGAGTTCTTCGACGTTCTCCCGCAGCCGCTCGCCCTGATAATTAAAGAACAACTTGGCGCCCTGGCTGGCCGCCGATTGGGCGATAGCCCAGGCGATGCTGTGTTTGTTGGCAACCCCGATGATCAGTCCTGTTTTGCCGTCTAATAACATCTGGCGCTCCTACGAGGATGGTAAAAATCCGTGACGCGTATCTCGTGAAACGTGACGCGCAAACGGGATGGAGAGACGAGGTATCTCTTCGCTCAGAAAGCTGAAGATAGCACGATTTGCGGTCAGAGTGAATCAGCTTCCTTACAGAGGGCTTGGAATGCGCCGAGCATGACCCTGTATGAATAATGCGCGTTTCGACCACTGGGATTTGGAAGGACGAACACCGGGACATCGGCCAATTGTGCAAGCTGAAGTCCAAGGTCTACTCGTTGGCCCCTGGTGACAGAAAACAGCGTCCTGTATATGGTCACCCCGAGCAACGCGACAATCTGTGGGCGACAGCGTTGTACGGTAGCAACAAGCCTCTTTCGTCCAACGGCATATTCACTCGACTTGAGCTCATCGATTCCTGTGCTGGGTCGTTGGATGATGTTGGTCAAACCGAGGCCCATCTCCGGTAGGCGCCAATCGTCCTGGTAGGTCAGTGGCTCGGAGACGAGCTTCGATTCATACAAAAGTTTCCAGAACCGATTCGAGTGACCTGCAAAGTGATGGCCCGTATCTGCTGAACGAAGACCTGGGTTGATGCCGACGAAGAGGATCCGGACTCCAGGCTGAATATGGTCTGTGAGCCCTTTAAGAGCGTGAGTCTTTGGTCGCTGCCCTACTGCTGTTCGGATCATCGTTTCGATCAAATCGCTGGTTCAGTCCATCTCAAGTTCGACCAGGATGTGCCTTTCTTGGTTTGAGGCGGTTTAGCCGTTGTTCAGCCATCCTGCCACAGAAAAACGAAGGTGTGACCCTTCGGCTCCAGCCCGTCATTTACTCATAACATGTTGATAAAGAAAGAAATGCCTGGATTGTCTAGTTCAGGCACCAAGCTTGCTGAATACTCTGGGCGAGTGCCGATCATGGCACCATATTCAATCAC
>VFKF01000203.1 GCA_009885705.1 Nitrospira sp.
GGTGACCGCTGCTCCCATTCACGCAACAATCCTTTGACCTCTTGCCGTTTGAGATCCTCCTGTGAGCCGCAGAGATTGCAGGGAATAATGGGGAACGCGCGTAGCTCTGCATAGCGAACCAAATCTGCTTCCCGCACGGCGGCCAGTGGGCGAATGACTATATGCCGGCCGTTTTTTGCACGGAGTTTCGGCGGCATCGTCCTGAGCTTTCCGGTATAGAGTAAATTCAGGAACAAGGTCTCCAGAATGTCATCACGATGATGCCCGAGCGCGATCTTGGTTGCGCCTAATTCTGTGGCGACACGATAGAGGATGCCACGACGGAGTCGTGAGCAGAGAGAACAGGTTGTCTGCCCTTCAGGGATGAGTCGCTTGACGATGGCGTAGGTGTCTTGTTCTTCGATATGGAAGGGGACTCCCACGTTTCTGAGATAGTCGGGGAGCACATGGGTCGGAAAGCCCGGTTGTTTTTGATCCAGATTGACCGCGACAAGATCGAAGTGAATCGGGGCGCGCCGTTGTAAGGTCAGCAACAGGTCGAGCAAGGCATAACTATCTTTTCCTCCCGACAGGCAGACCATGATTTTGTCGCCGTCTTCAATTAAACCATAGGCGCCAATGGTTTCTCCGACGAGGTGCAGCAGTTTGGTTTGCAACTGCTCGGTGGCATCATCGAGTTTGAGATATGTCCGGGATGGGTTTGCCGACTGAGACATGGGCTGGTATTTTACGCGGTCAGCCGTACGGCTGTCGATCTTCATAGAGGACATGGATGGGACAGGGTGAGAGACGTTCAGACGAGAAGCTTCAGTCGGTCCTCTTCGTCTGTACCGCGAATATATTCCGCAGTGTGACTGCCGAGTACGCGCTCAAATTCAAACTTGGGGCACAGAGGTCCTGCATCGTCAGCTCAGCAGGGATCGATGCCAAGCCGCAGCCTATGCATGCGTGGGTTCAGGGCCGGTTACGAGAGAAGGGGGCTGATCCCACGACACATGTGCAGCGACAGCTTACTCAGGAACTGGTCGAGGCTACGGACCTCGTTCTCGCGATGGGGCGAGACCACCAGGCCTATATTCGGGAACAGTTCGGGCGAGAGGTTCCGCTCTTTAATCAGGTCTGTCTCGGTCACGACAAGCCGGTTCTTGATCTGCACGAAGTCATGCCGGAGTGGGAACGTGACCCTGAACGGGCGCGTGCCTATGTGTGGTCAGTGATCGATATGATTTGGGCCACGGCACCAGCCCTGCTCCTTCGCTTGCGGTAGTTCCTCGTAAAACACTTAATTGTGCTTGTCCCGGTTCATTCTTGGACTTAATCGGACAATTTTTCTCCACTTCTGGGCGGGAGTGAACGGCATGGCTTCCTGAATCGGGCGATATCAAAGTACATGCTATATTTCTCACAGCACCTCTTTCGATTTGACCGCGCAGGATACAGCATCGATGCATCGATCACAGCTTCAGGCTCTGACAACTTCTGACGGTCCCCATCACGAGCCGGAATGGGTCTCGTGGTCGGACGAGAAGATTCTGGCCCTTCCCATGTGCCGCCTAGGAGTCACCCTTGACGGGGCCTTCCTGTCAGAACAGATCACGCAACTCTACGCCGAACTCGAAGCCAGACAGCTCACATTCCGACCGCACTTTTGGTTGTCAAACGAATGGTTTACCCCCGATGGTGTGCCGGGGATTGCGATCCCGTTTTATCTGGCCCACCCCCGTCTCGCGAAACTTGAAATGGGCCAAATGCTTGAAGTCGAGGGAGGGACCGCAGAATGGTGCATGCGTATCTTGCGGCATGAGGCAGGTCATGCGATCGAGAATGCCTATCGCCTTCGCCGGCTTCGCAGCCGGCAACAAGTTTTTGGCCGCTCGTCCGATCCCTACCCCAGATATTACAGCCCAAGGCCCTATAGCCGGAGCTTCGTGCGCCACCTCGACGTGTGGTACGCGCAAAGCCATCCGGATGAAGACTTTGCGGAGACCTTCGCGGTCTGGCTCACGCCCGATTCGACATGGGCCGACCGCTATAAGGGATGGCCGGTTCTCAAGAAACTTCAGTATGTGAACGGGCTTATGCAAGGGTTGGCTGGTGCCCCTCCCAAGGTGGTGACGAACGAGGAGATCGATCCGTTGCCAGTCTTGAGGAAGACCCTGGGAGAGCATTACGAGCGAAAGCGGAAGCACTATGGGATCGAACGCAAATCGTTTTACGATCCGGACTTGAAACGACTGTTTTCCGATGCACCCGCCCATGCCGACAAGATGAGCGCCGCGACGTTCTTGAACCGTTTCCGAAAAGAGGTGCGCCGCAAAGTCGCAGCCTGGACCGGCGAGTATCAATACACGATCGATCAGGTGCTCGAGGACATGATCCAGCGCTGTCGGCAGCTTCATTTGCGGCTTCCACTTGCGGAAGAGCAGGCGAAGCTGGACTTCACGATTTTGTTGACCGTCCACACGATGAACTACTTGCGCAGCGGGCGGCATAAGGTGGCGGTATGAGACGGCTTCGAATCCTTGTCCTGATGCACGAAGACCTGGTGCCCCCAGATCCTCTTCATGGGCAGGAGATCACGGGCGCCGCGTGGAAGACGGAGTACGATGTGGTCTCCACGCTTCGCAAGCTGGGCCATGACGTCAAGCCATTAGGGGTCAAGAGTGATCTCGGGGTGCTTCGTTCGGCTATTGAAGATTGGAAGCCGCACATCGCCTTCAATCTGCTCGAAGAGTTCGACGGGGTGGCCGTGTACGACCAGAATGTCGTCTCGTATCTTGAATTACTGCATGTGCCCTATACCGGCTGTAACCCGCGCGGTTTGATGTTGGCGCGAGATAAAGTCCTTTCCAAGAAGCTGTTCTCCTTCCATCGAATCCCCTTCCCAGATTTCATGGTGGTCCCGCTGGGCCGGACGGTCAAGCGGCCCCAATGGCTTTCGTTTCCGTTGATCGTCAAATCGGTGACCGAAGAGGCGTCTCTCGGGATCTCGCAGGCATCGATCGTGGAGGATGACGAGAAACTCAAGGAGCGAGTCGCGTTCATCCATGCGAGTATAGGAACCGGCGCCCTCATCGAGCAGTACATCGAGGGGCGTGAGTTTTACGTTGGGGTGATCGGCAACGGGCATGTGCAGGCATTGCCTGTCTGGGAATTGATCATGGACAAGCTCCCGGATGACGCCCGACGAATTGCGACTCAACGAGTGAAATGGAGTCGAGCCTATCAAGACAAGTACGGGATTCGGTCGTGCGAAGCCAAGGGGCTTCCCGAAGGGAAAGCGGCGGAGATTCAACATCTCGCTAAGCGAGTGTATCGCGCACTCGGCCTGAGCGGCTATGCGCGGATCGACGTGAGAATGGATGCGAAGGGAAAAGTCTATGTCTTAGAGGCTAACCCCAATCCACAGATTGCGCATGACGAGGACTTTGCAGACTCTGCCGAGAAAGCCGATTATTCCTACAAGGATCTCTTGCAAGAATTGATTAACGTCGGTCTCCGCTGGCAGCCGGCCAAAGCGGCATAGCCATAGCCCCCCCCCTCGCATCTGAGGCCACATCACCATTTCGTTAGTGAACAGGACTCTAGTGCAGAGCCTGCGCCTCATTGACGTGCGACGTGTGAACTAGGGACCGAAGCGGAAGCCGAACA
>VFKF01000156.1 GCA_009885705.1 Nitrospira sp.
CCTCATGGAGAAACAAGCACCTATGCCCCCATCCACCGCCAAGACAATTCTGATCGTTGACGACGACCCATCAATGCGCCTGATCTGCGTGAAGACCCTTCGAGCCGAGGGATTTACAGTCCTCGAAGCGGAGGGCAGCTCAGAATCCTTAAAGATCGTAGCCACCCATACAGAACCGATCGATTTACTCGTAACCGATCTGATGCTCCCACCGCCAGGCCTTGAGTTCGCCTCCACCAAAAATCCCTATCCGCGGGTCCATGGTCACGAAATCATCCAACGAACCCTGGCCATGAAGAAGACGCTCCTGGTGATTTTGATGTCGAGCTTGTCTGAAACAGATCGCAAGGCCTATCGCCTCACCACCGACCACGTCCCTTTTCTCCAAAAACCATTTTCCGTTGAAACCCTGATGCAACTGGTCCGTGAAGTGCTCGCAGCGGCACCGCTTTCATACGACGAATCCGCCGGCGCGTCGATTGCCAAGCCAGACGTTCGATGGTATGGCTGACCGCTCGTTCCGTGGCCCCTCAATCCAGTCCCTTCAAACTCCGGATCAATCTTCACGGAGCCCTCTTGGAGCCAGGCGTCTGTGACCTCACTCCCCGCTAGACTTTCCTCGATTCCTGCAGTATCGTAGCCCCCGTTGCCCCCGTAGCTCAGTTGGATAGAGCAAGCGTTTCCTAAACGCTAGGTCGTACGTTCAATTCGTATCGGGGGCACCAAATCACCCTCGCCCGTGCCTTCACACCATCACCATCAGTGAAACGAACCAATCTCCTCCTGCCTCACCAGACGTCCAACGGACCTGTTCACTTTCCCATGTTTTCTTGCCGAGTTGTGGAGGCTAGGCTAAACTTTCTCCACACTCATGCCACGCGCCAAATCATCAGAACAACCTCGCTCGCGAGCCAAAGCTCCTACGGTTGAAGAGCTCACCCGTGGCGCCGGAAAGCTCCAGGAATTCCTCTCACAGGTGGAAGACCTCGGCCGAGAGGGCTTCCCATATATGGACGCAGCCAGAGCAAGAACAGAGTTGCAATTCCGTGAATGTGTTCGCCGCACCTTCGGCGAGAAATCCCCTGAATTTCAGGAGCATCGCCAACACAAACTTCTCATGGACAGTCCTGAGGAGACGCAGCAGAGCATCGCCCTGATCAAGACCCTGATTGCCAAGATTGAGCACAAGAAACATGAGCTACAGGGAGGAGCGCCTCCCCAACCACTCCCACCCACCACGGCCATGTCCCCCATTTCCACGCCCCCACAGATGACGCTCGTGCCGGCCTCGATTCCCACGGTCCAGATGACCATGCTACACACAGCACCAGTTGCGTCACCGCCACTGATCATGTCCGTCGCCATGACGACCCATCTCGATCCGTCATCAGTTACCGCAGCACCGAATGTGCCCACACTGCTGCCGAATCCGCCTGCACCGGCTCAGACAGCGATATCGCCTGCGCCACCGCAGCCGGTGATTCTCCCTACCCAGACAGCCCAACATCCGCAGACACAGACTCCGCAGCCCTTACCAGCAGCTTTGCCAGAGGCCAGCAGACCGACAACGCCGCCACGACGTGAACCGGAAACTGTCGCTCCTCCAACGCTCTCGGCCAAGCCAGCGCAGGAGGCGCAAGAACCATCTCCCTCAGCGCCGGCTAGCCCTTCTCACACCCTAGCAACAGCGCCTCAATCTCTTCTGGCTGAATCGGATCCGCTCGACCTCATCAAGGGGCTCTGCAGTCGATTCCATGCTGTGGCTCGGCAATTGAGGCTCCGTGGGGAATACCGCGCAACCTTAAGCGTGGAAGACGAGTTCGATGCACAAGATCTGCTGCACGCAATCTTGCGGACCCAATTCGACGATATCGGCACGGATGAATGGACCCCGAGTTATGCCGCGGGATCCCCCCGTACGACATTCTTGTTGAACGACGGCCGGCTGGCCGTGCTCGTCAAAAAAACACGCCCGGGCCTCACCGCGAAAGATCTCAAAGACCAACTCAAAATCGATGCAGACCGGTATCGAACCCACGATCGCTGCGCGACGCTCCTCTGTTTTATGTACGACCCCGAAGGCCGCATCGGGAACCCTCGAGGCCTTGAAGCGGATCTCACCAGTGTCAGCGATTCATTTATCATCGACGTACTCGTCGCCCCGAAATGAGGATAGGAATGAAGAAGTCGAAGCCTGCCGACGTCGCGCTCAGCAAATCTCCAGGACGCGCTCCTGGATTGACAGAGACGACGGGCATCCGCTACGTTGGCAACGAACCCGCTATTCCTGCGGTACCCTGTACAATTCATGCTCCAGTCGATGGCGGGATCATTATGTCGGATCGGGCCTATGTGCTCATCAACGTCATGCCGGGACAGACCAGCGAAGTGGTGCGGGCATTATCCGCCATCAAGCAGATCAAGACCATCGATCCCTGCTGGGGCAAGCCGGACATTATTGTGGTGGTGGAAGTGACAGACCAGGATGCCTTGACCCAGCTAGTCCTGAAGCGGATTCATGAGATCGACGGCGTCTCGCAAACCGACACCCATCTTGTCTATCGATTGAAAGACAGCAAGGCCAAGTGACTAGCACCTTTCGCATATTCAGCCTCGCCCTCCTCGTCATCTGGGCATCAGCTTGCGCTGGCCCTCCCATCCCCCATGAACCGGACGTGATCGATGTCACGCTGCACGCGACGGCCGATCGGGTAAAAACAGCCGTGACCCAGGTCCTGACCGAGGGAGGCTACCGCGTCGATCGAACGGATGACGAGAATCTAACAACCGGCTATCGAGAGGAAATCAGCGGCCCCTGGGACTGGTTGCTCCGCTGGCGTTTCGGTACCGGACGAAGCCGTGTAGACGTACTAGTGACATCGGCATCCGAGGAAAGCAGCAGACTTCGACTGCACGTGCGGTATGAAGGGAAAGACGGAATTTTTACCCGGTGGGAAGAATCACCGACCGCCAAACCTCAAAGCGCAGAAAATCAATTGCGGCTGATTAAGAACGCGCTCCAAATCCTCTAACAGGATCCTAAAACGTCTGCCAGCTTCGCTCGCTGCGCCTTGCTATACGAACTTTTCGAACATCCTGTTGACCCTAGTCCTACTCTTTCTCTCCGCTATCGGCATCGTCGCCGAGGTCCAATCCAAACCGCTCAGCCATCCGATACAGCGTCCGACGGTCAATGCCGAGAATCTTTGCTGCTTTGACTTTATTCCCCTTAGTTTCCTTCAGCACGCGAACCAGATGACGCTTCTCGACCTCCTCAAGCGTCAAGCCGGCTTCATCGCTATGATCGATCACCCCAATAGTCTCCTTCGACGGCAGCTCGATCTGGCGTAACGACGCCGGCAGATCGTCCGGTGTGAGGAGTGGGCCATGACTCAATGAGACAGCCCGTTCAATGGCATTTTCCAACTCGCGTACATTGCCGGGCCACCGGTACTGCGTCAACAACGTCATCGTCTCTGGCAGCACTCCACGAACTGCATGCGCCGCCCCAGCCGCACATTTCTGCAAGAAGTGATGCACCAACATCGGGATATCTTCACGCCGCTCCACCAACGACGGCAACGTGATCCGGACGACATTGAGCCGATAAAATAAATCGTCCCGGAACTTCCCTTCCTTGACCAACTGCTCGAGGTCTCGATTCGTCGCCGCAATGATGCGGACGTCGACCTTCGCCGATGTCGTGCTTCCGACGCGGCGGACTTCGTGATCCTGCATCACCCGCAACAACTTCACTTGCAATGCCTGGCCCATCTCGCCGATTTCGTCGAGAAACAGCGTACCGCCGTTCGCGGACTCGAACAGGCCGATCTTATTCCCCACCGCGCCGGTAAACGCGCCCTTTTCGTATCCGAACATTTCCGACTCCAGCAGGGTATCAGGCAACGCTCCGCAATTCACGGGAATGAACGGCTTGTCCCGACGAGGCCCATTCGCATGAATCGCCCGCGCAATCAACTCCTTGCCGGTCCCGCTTTCCCCTTGTAACAGGACCGTGCTCTTACTTTCCGTCACCCGCGCGACCAGCTTATACACCTCCAACATGGCAGTGCTGCTTCCCACCAGTGGGGACCATTCATCCTTACTCTTCAATTCTTCACGGAACCGGGCATTCTCCCGGACAAGTTGGCAGTGATCGAGACTCCGCTTGACCACCAGCTTGATATCCTCTTTCTTAAACGGCTTGGCCAGATAGTCGTAGGCCCCTTGCTTGATCGCTTCGATCGCCCCTTCAAGCGACCCAAAGGACGTCAACACGACGACCGCCGTGTCCGGGCTCATCCGTTTGAACTCACGCAACACGGTCAATCCGTCGACTGCGCCCATTCGAATATCCGTCAGCACCAAATCCACGCGCCCCTGGCGTCCACGCGCAATGACTTCTTCTCCGCTGGCAAAGGCCTCAACGGCATACCCTTCCTTCTTTAAGGCCTCTGCCAAAAGCTCCCGTGCAACCGCATCGTCATCAACTACGAGAATATTCGCTGGTGGCATTAATCCCTCTTTCTCACGCGCGTCGAGTCGGCCTGTAATCCAGGCAAAGTCACCGTAACCGTGGTACCGCGGCCCAGTTCGCTCTCAAGCGACAGACTGCCGCCATGAGCCAGAACCGTTTCGCGGCTCAAGAATAGCCCTAATCCCGTGCCCTTGCCAACCGCCTTGGTCGTAAAAAATGGCTCGAAAGCTTTTTGCACATTGGCCTCCGGCATGCCGCATCCGGTATCCCGCACCGCAACCGTGATCACCAGAGGTGACATCGCCTCGGCCACTCGCCGACCGAGGTCCAGTTCATTCGATGAGGCGGCACGAGTTCCAAGAACAACGCGCACCGCACCATGTGGCGGAGTCGCCGCTAAGGCGTTGGCCAACAGATTGACCAACACTTGGTGTATTTTCTCCGCATCGGCCCATACGAGCGGAAGATCCGCTGGAATCTCGACCGATAAGGAAATCCCTTTGGCATGAAAAGCCGGCTCCATGAGCACGGCCGCCGGACTGATGACCTGCTCGACGGGCAACCACGCCGGTTCAGGCTGACGAGGTCTGGTTGAGGAGAGCAAATCCTGAATGATCCGAACGACCCGGGTTAGCTGCTCATCGATAATCGTGACTCGCTTCTTCATCTCAGGCGTGACACCCGGCTCTTCAGCCAGCGCTTGCACGTGCCAGGCAATCGAATGCAGCGGCGTACCGACCTCATGCGCCACGGAGGCCACGAGCTGCCCCACCGCGGCTAACCGTTCCGAGCGATTCAGCTGGTCTTTGGCATCGACCAGCTGCGTATTGGCCTTCAAAAGATTTTCCGTCTCCTGAGCCAGCGCGGCACGCGCCGCCTCCTCTCGCGCCTTGCGTTCTTCCCAGGTCATGCCGATATAGGCCACGACCAGCAGCACGCCTGCAACCAGGCTGCGATTGATGACCGCCGCCTGAAATCGACCCGGCTTGGTCGGTTGCATCAGTCCCAAATAGGTCGCCACCACACAAGCCACCACCGTGACGAGCATCAGGACGCGACTGCGCACCGTCGCCACCAGCAAAATCGGCAACACAAAGCCGTACGCGCCGACAATGTTCGCCGGAGCCGCCATTTCAAGTGCAACAATCGCCAGGAACACCGCCCCTGCGATCGCCAGTACAATGCGATTGTGTTTCAACATGGAGGCAGGAGATCTCTCAACAACCAATGAACCAGCGGGATGCTCAAACCGGCTGTCAGCAAGGCCGCAGGCGAGTCGAAACCGGAGGCGTACCCTCGGGGTACGTTGAGGATTTCGATGAGCCGAGAACGAAGCTGGCAGCCGGTTTCAGCATCCCGCATACAGGGTCTTACCCTAGCGGACGTACCGAACGCAACACAGCTCCAAGCTCTCGCATCCGTTCATCCTCCAGGATCTTATCCACCGGAACCGCATACTTGCGGGTCCAGTTCGGATGACTGTCGACTGTCCCGGGAAGATTCGTTTGCGATAACTCTCCCAAACCGTCTTCGAGATTCGCCAACACAAGCCAGGACGGTGTGCGAGCAAGATAGAGATGAATTGCCCGACAGAGTTCGTTCGTCATGGCAGGCACGGTCGCCAGATCCTCGGTCACGCCATTCGGCAACAGGCCCTCCCGCTTGAGGGCACTGAGGATCCCCCCCTTGTCGCGCTGCCGTTCCTCCCAAGCCCGATGGCGGGCCGCGTCATCGGGGAACGCGCCCAATCCTGCCCGGACTTGGAGATCCTCCCCGGACCAAAATCCTGTGAGAGTGGGCAAGTCGTGCGTCGTCGCGACCGCCAATGATTGTGCAGGATAATCGCCAGGCGACTTCCACCCGCCGTCCCCGCCACGTTCGAAGTAGAACACACGATACGACAACACTCTCGCCTTGGCCAAATGTTCTCTGACCCAATCGGGGACCGTGCCGAGATCTTCGCCGATCACCAAGGTCTTCGATCGCACGCTCTCCAATGCCACAATCGCCAAGAGCTCTTCAAAGGGATACTGCACATAGGTCCCCTCGGACGCAGGCCTGCCTCGTGGAATCCAGAACAGACGGCAGAAGGCCATCACATGATCCAGACGAATGGCCCCGCCTGAACGAAAATTATGCCGTAACAGCTGAATCATCATCTCATAGCCGCTGGCGCGGAGTGCGTGAGGGTTGATCGGGGGCAAGCCCCAATTCTGTCCCTCTGGCGCAAAGGCATCGGGCGGAGCGCCGCAGTCGGCCCCGAGCGCCAGCACCGATTGATAGACCCAGGCTTCGGCCCCATTCCGATCGGCGCCAAGCGCCAGGTCGTGATACAGCCCGATCGGCATCGCCTGCTGCTCCGCCGTCTGCCGAACCTCGTTCAATTGCTCACTCGCGACCCACTGGATGTACTGAAAAAACCGAATGCGCTTACGATGCCGTTTCGCATATTCACGCACCGGTGGACCTGGCGTGAGGAATTGTTTCGGCCACTCGTGCCAGGTCGCCGACTTGGATTGAATCAGCCGGCGTTCTTCTTCCAACGTCTGAAAGGTGGCATACAATTCGAGCGGCGTGCCTTCGGCCTGGATAAACCGTTCCAAGAGCCAGGCGCGGGCCGTCTTCGGTTGAAGATTCGGTTCCTCTCCTTCATAGGCATCTTTGAGAAACTTGCGGTACGCCAGATCGAGCATCGTCCGCTTGCCCGTCGCAATCGCATCGTAGTCCACCCGCCGACTCTCGCGCTGCGCCTGAAGTCTGGCTTGAAACTCGGGAGCGCGGAACTGTTCTTGCGCCTCCTCCGACCCGAAAAATTCCGGCAACCGCTCAAGATCGATATAGAGTTCATTGAGATAGAGCCGACTGAACGGGGCATAGGGGCTGATATGATAGGGCGCGGTATTCCGCAAGGCGTGCAATGGATTCAGCCCGATGACTCCAGCCCCGAGCCCCTTCCCGGCCCATTCCACAATCCGTCCGAGGTCCGTGAAGTCCCCGCAGCCCCAATTCCGATTGGAGGATAACGAATAGAGCTGTAAGGCCAGCCCCCAGATCCGCTGGTTCGCGTCGAGGGACGGAGGAACATAACATTGGCGGGGCGCCACGATGATACGCATCGTCCCAACAGTCCCGCCCACTAAACCCTCGGCCCGTACCGTGAGACTGTAGTATCCAAGCGAGAGCCCCTTCGGGGTCGGGATCTCAACACGCACATGCCGTCGACCATTGAGGAAACGCACCTCTACGGCGGGGAGACCAGGCCCTGCCAGCCCTTCCTGCACCACAGCGTTCGCTTCATCGCGAAGCTGCCACTCCACCGCAACCGATTGCTCTTTCCCATCTTCAACGGCGAGACAACACGTCAGGGGAGCTCCCGTGTCATCGTCACGCAGAATCCGCACCGGATCGCAGGGCCGTTGCCACGGCGCCTCGTCCCATTCTCGCAGTGCCTGTGTCAGGGATGCGGTCGAATCGACCGTCAATCCCATGGCGGTCAGAATCGCGCGCCTGGTGTCATCGGAGGTGAGGTGACGCGTTCCTGCGATATCGTGATACTCAGCCACGATGCCGACTCGCTCAGCGAGCCTGGCAAGAAGGGTCTGTTCGGTCTGGTCCTGCATGAGCGAGAGTCTGCGTGAAGACAACTGGCATGTCAAGCTATCCTATTGTTCTTGCAGAAGAATTACTCACAATGCCTCTTCGTGCCAACACCGCATCCTTACGTGATTGAGCACCACTTCCTGGGCCTATGACGGGAGGGAGGAGTTGGTGAACCAGCAGACCCTTCACACGCCATGTCCAGGCTCGCGAACAACTCAAAATGGACGCGCCGCAGCAAACCGCCTTCTTTGTGCTCGATCATCGCACATGGTAGCATTTGAGAACACCGCTTCTGACAACGGACGATCGCCCCTCTTGCATCACGACTTTGAGGAGGTTCCATGTCGAAACAGCACAAACCCACAGCGTCTTTCTTGTTGGCAACGTTCCTACTCGCCCCACTGGTGGCTGCCGCGGTCGAACCTCACGCAGGCCGTACCGAGATCACCGCCGACTACCGCTACGCCGCTCACGAGACGGAGAGCCTCGCGGACTCGAAGACCCTGACCTGCCGCGAAGCCTGGCGCCTGGCCGTAGTCAATTCTCCGCTCTATCGTGAGCAGACTGCATCGGTGATCGATTCCCCGCTCTTGCGCGACCTGGCCTATACCCTCGCCACACGCCACGTGCAAGACCAGCAGGTCATCGAACAGACTGAACAGGGACGCGTCCTGTCATGCCGCGTACGCGGATTTCTTCCCACCGAAGAGAGTATAGGTGTGATCCGGACGCAACTGGCAGGCGGACCACCGTCGGCAGAGGGGTTCGACCAGAACCGCGCGCTACGCATCCTCAGCGTGCGGGAAGAAAACGGTGGCACGATTGCGATTCAGTATCAGGCACTGAAACGATTGGACTGGCTGGGCACCCATTACCAGGGCGGGCTCAGAGAATCGGCGGATATCATGGTGGACTTCTACGACAGCCAAGGCGCTTTGGTGAAGACCGAACGTTATCCGGCCAGGAAGACACCGACAGGAGAAGACATCCTGAATCCCGGCGCAATCGCGATCCTGAAAATCACGAAGCCAACAGCGGCCAACACCTACCGAGTCTGGCTGGTGAAATAATACCCGTCCTCTCGTTCAATCCCACCTCAGGAACACTTCCGGCCTCACCCCTTTAGCTTGAATGAGTCACAACCGATAACGACAACTGAACACCTCTTCGGACCACCATAGGGAGGATACACGGTCATGTCGTCAGCACAAGAACTTGTTCAATCCTGTTCAAATATTTTCACCCTCCCTGAAATCTACCTCCGTGTCCGGGACGTGGTCGACGACCCACAGTCGACGATGGACGACTTGGCCAACGCCTTGAAGATCGACCCGGCCATTTCCGCCAGGCTGCTGAGAATCGTCAATAGCCCCCTCTACGGATTTCCCAAACAGATCGACAGCATCACGCGCGCCGTGAACATGATCGGGATGCAGGCCGTCAGTGACCTGGTGGCGGCCAGCACCATCGGGCGAACCTTTGCCGGTATGACGACCGATCTCATGGACCTGTCAGCCTATTGGCATAAGAGTGTCTTGTGCGCGCTGATGGCAGGGAAAATTGCCAAAGCCAGTGGCATCGAGGATAGCGAGCGGTTCTTTATCGCGGGGCTGTTGCGAGATATCGGACACCTGGTGCTCTATCAAACCGTGCCTCAACGGGCTCAATCGGCCCTCGTGGAAGCCGGGAACCTGAGCGCATCGTTGGCGGAAGTGGAGCAAGCCAGCATCGGGTGCGACTTTACCGAAGTCGGCGAGTTTACGCTCCATGCATCGATCGTTCACCTAGCCGGCGCCGCCGTCGATCACGCAGAACTAGCCCAGACCCAGGCAAACCAGCCACCCATGTTTCATACGTTC
>VFKF01000255.1 GCA_009885705.1 Nitrospira sp.
CATGGTCTCCAGGACGCGTGGATCCATCGGGGTCGTGGAATGGTTATCCAAGAAAATCGGCAGTTTCATTGTTCAACTCCTTACTTCATACCTTCATCGAGCTGAGTACGCGTCATGAGGGGACACGGATCATTCCCAGTCTGAATCTCTAGTGAGTCTGACCACCACTTGCTCCACATTGCTTATCGAATCCCGCAGTTCAGACAGCCGCTCCTTCAACACCGCGACGCCCTCCGTGATCGCGTTAGTCGATTCCTCAACGTTGTCTAAGGTAATTTGTAAATCTACCAAGGTATCCATTCTGATCCCTCTCTGATCCCTCAGTGCCAGAGCACTCTTCTCTCTGCCTGCGCGAAGATTTCTATCAGCCCCAACCCGAGGCGGACAAGTGTGTTCTCATCCACGAGAAATAGGAGTCGGTCAAGAGTGAGCGCCTCAGGCTTTTCCTGCTCCTCTTTGTTCCGAGAATCAAGTGCGACATACAAGACCTCATCTTCTCTGATCATCATAGACTCAGCCTCCTCCGCTGCCCGACCCTGTCTTCCAGGCTCATCGCGATTCGCTGACGCAGGCAACCAATCCTATCGCATCACTGTGATTCCCGTGCTGCAGTTCCCAATCAAGCCGCCCACCGCTTCGCGCGCACAACTTATGCTGCAACAACACCGGTTGCAGCCTTAATCCGTGCCCGAGATTCAAGAGGCTCAGGCCGGAGAATGCGGTTTTGACAAATCACCTGATCGACGATTTCGCCGCAGATCAAACACCGCAGACCTGGAAACGCCAGTCCAATAGTGTATTCAAGATCGTCGAACGATTCTTCAACCATCAGTCCCTTACAACGCGGACAGGTCACGCTCATGCTCCTTTCCTTCAGAACCACGGTTCCGGCACACGAGCAGCCGTAAGAACATCCGCATCATAGTGCCAGCGTGCATCGCATACCCAGTCATCCTGAGCTATCTACAAGCATTAAGAATGCCATGTAATTAAAAATATATATTGTTGAAATATAAACATATTATTGTACATGCTGGATAGATCATGCTTGTAAGTGTCAAACTGACACTAATAGTAGTAGCATTATGATACTACATGTATCAGTTTGACCTATTGGTGCGGGTGAGGCCGAACGCCTTGATTCTGCGAAGTACTGTAGACCGATTGATGCCGAGAGTCCGACAGGTCTCCGGGTAGTTCCAGCCTGTTTTGTCTAGCGTTTCCTGAA
>VFKF01000420.1 GCA_009885705.1 Nitrospira sp.
ATGCGGTCAGGACGCATACGAAGGGCGTTCTTGACGAGCTCACGTTGCGCGACTTCCCCTTTTCCCTCGATATTCGCCGGCCTGGTCTCCAGCCGGACCACATGGTCCTGGCGCAGTTGCAATTCCGCAGCATCTTCGATTGTCACGATCCGTTCGTTATTCGGAATAAATCCTGACAGCACATTCAAGAGCGTGGTTTTCCCCGACCCTGTCCCGCCTGAGATCAGCACATTCAATCGAGCCTGTACGATCGCCTTTAACAGCTCCCCGATCTCCGGTGTCAGCGATTGCTTGTCGATCAAATGATGGAGTTGCAACGGGTCCTTGCTAAACTTTCTGATCGAGAGAGACGGCCCATCGATCGCCAGCGGCGGGATGATGGCATTGACGCGAGAACCATCCGCCAGGCGCGCATCCACCATAGGCGAGGATTCATCGATGCGGCGCCCGATACGCGACACGATCTTCTCGATAATCTTCTTCAGATGCGCATTGTCCTTGAATCGGACAGCAGTCAGCTCCAGTCGCCCGGATCGCTCGACGAAGACCTGTTTGTACCCATTCACGAGGATATCATTGACGGTGTGATCGGCCAGCAACGGCTCCAACGGCCCCAACCCCAGCACTTCATTCAGAATGTCTTGCGTGATTTGTGTCCGTTCCCGTTGATTGAGCGGGACCGACTCTTGCTGTAGGAGCTGTTCAATCAGCTTGGTCAACTGAGCCGTCACAGCCTCTTGGGACATCGAATTGACCGCGTTGAGATCGAGCATCTCGATCACGCGCTGGTGAAGACGGTCCTTCAGCTCCTCGTAGTGGGAACCGACCTCCGTCCCGCTTGTCTGACTCATCGTAGTCATAGTGCCTATCTACCCTCCTACTTGCCCTGGCTCCCTAGTGTAGTGATTCATGCTGTTCTTGTCTTATCCAGGGCGATCCTGGCCCGGTTCACTTTCACCAAGATCTCCTGTGCCGTTTTGGTCCACACAAACGGTTTCGGCGTGGCATTGCGCTGGGTCATGTAGGCGTCAATCGCCGCAATCAACTCCGGGACGCTGCGGAACACGCCGCGGCGAATCTGTTTGGCCGTCAGGTCGCCAAAGACGCGTTCCACCAGATTGAGCCACGAACTACTGGTCGGGATGAAGTGCATGTGCACACGTGGGTGGCGCGTGAGCCACCGCTGAACCACGGGGTGTTTGTGCGTGGCATAATTGTCAGCGATCAGATGCAGGGCCTTGCCCTGGGGGATCTGGCGATCAATCAGACGCAGGAATTTCAGCCATTCCTGGTGCCGATGCCGCGGCGCGCAGGTGGAGAGGACGGAGCCCTCGGCGACATTCAGGGCGGCAAAGAGTGTGGTGGTGCCATGGCGTTTGTAGTCGTGGGTCCGCGTGCCGCACCGGCCCTTCTTCATGGGTAAGCCGGGCTGGGTGCGATCCAACGCTTGAATTTGACTTTTCTCATCCACACACAGGACCACGGCATGCTCGGGCGGGTGCAGGTACAGGCCCACCACATCTTCCAGCTTGTCCTGGAAGTGCGGATCCTGGCTGAGCTTGAAGGTCCTGATCCGGTGGGGCTGCAGGCCATGAGCCCTCCAGACCCGCTGCACGTACGCGGAATTCGTTCCCAGATACCGAGCCAAGGTGCGGGTGGACCAGTGGGTGGCGCCGGGCGGTGTGACCTGGGTCGTCGTCGTTAGAATACGCGCGAGGAGTGCCTGGCGCGCCTTGGGGGGCCGCCCGCCGCGAGGCGCATCCTGGGCGAGGCCGGGCAGACGCTGGGTGGTGACGCGGTGGCGCCAGAGCCCCACGGTTTGTCGACTCGTGTTCAGGGCCGCGGCAATGTGCTGATTGGTGTGGCCCGCAGCCGCCAGCAACGCAATCTTGGCGCGGAGCACGAGTCGGGCGGGCGTTCTCCGGCCACGCGCCCACTGCTCCAGTTGTTGGCGTTCGGGCTCTGTGACCTGAAAGGAAGGGGCGATGCGCATGGTCCGGTCCTCCTCTGAGTGAGGAGTATACACGTACGGTATAATAGGTAAAGCTATTTATGTATCAGTACACTAGCAGTCTGCTGAAAAACCCTCTTTTTTGTCATCCTGATCGCAGCGAAGGATCTCGGCACCCTTGAAAACAAACGAGATTCTTCGGTCGCTACGCTCCCTCAGAATGACAATTTTAGTTTTTCAACAGCCAACTAAATCAAAAACGACAGATTGGCGATTGGCTCATCTGCGTCAACCAGCAGGATTTTCTTCACCGCCATGCGCAACTGGCC
>VFKF01000069.1 GCA_009885705.1 Nitrospira sp.
CTCACCCCGCGTCTGAAGATCGACGACAAGGTGCTCAAAGAGATTCTCGGACGGCTCTATTATCCCCAGAGCCCCTACGAGTTCGCGGTCTTGCCCATAGAAATTCTAGGCCAGGTCTACGAGCAGTTCCTTGGCAAAGTCATCCGGCTCACCTCCGGCCATCAGGCCAAGATCGAAGAGAAGCCGGAGGTCAAAAAGGCCGGCGGCGTCTATTACACGCCCGCCTACATCGTCGAGTACATCGTCACTCACACCGTCGGCGCGTTGTGCGAGGGCAAGACGCCGAAGCAGATCGCCAAACTCACCGTACTCGATCCGGCCTGCGGGTCTGGATCGTTTCTGATCGGCGCTTACCGGTATCTGCTGAACTATCATCGTGATTGGTATGTGAAGGATGGGCCGGAGAAGCACCGCAAGGAACTCTTTCAGGCGGCCAGCGGCGAATGGCGCCTGACCACGCAGGAGAAGAAGCGGATTCTCTTGAACAACATCTACGGCGTGGATATCGATAGTCAGGCCGTGGAGGTCACCAAGCTCAGTCTGCTGCTGAAAGTGCTAGAAGGCGAGAGCGATGAGACGCTCAAACGGCAGCTCTCCTTTGTGCACGAACGGGCGCTGCCCGACCTCGGACAGAACATCAAATGCGGCAACAGCCTTATCGGTCCAGACTTCTTCGCGGGGCAACTCATGCCGGACGAGGAGGAGATGCGGCGTGTGAACCCGTTCGACTGGAAGGCCGAGTTCCCGGAGGCCATGAAGGCGGGTGGATTCGATGCGGTCATCGGTAATCCGCCGTATGTGAGGCAGGAGTCCCTGTCCGTCTTCAAGGACTATCTGGCTCAACACTACGAGGCCTACGACGGAGTGGCAGATCTCTTTGCCTACTTCATGGAGAAGAGCGTTGCGCTGCTCCGCGAAGGGGGGCGTTTCAGCTTTATCGTGTCGAGCAGCTTTCTTCGTACGACATACGGGGAGGCCTTGCGCCGAACGCTCAAGAAACAGGCCGCCGTGCTCTGCATCCTGGACTTCGGAGGACTGGCCGTATTCGAGCACGCGAAAGATACCTATGTCTGCATTCCGC
>VFKF01000517.1 GCA_009885705.1 Nitrospira sp.
GATAGAGAGAGTGTACGTGTTTAAGTCTGTCCGGTCTATTGGGTGAGAAGAAGCTAATCGGCGATCCACGTGGTGCGAAGGTCTGGCAGGTTATGCTCGTGCGTCGAATCGCACATGCGAGATTGACCAGATAGACAAGTAACTAGACAGACGAGAGACATCAGTTCCCCGCCATGCGCCATGTCGGATGATAGAACCTACCCCTCCCTCTGTTTGACAGGCCGTGGGCACTGGCACTAGTCTTCTGGCGCAGGGGATAGGGAAGAGATGCCTGCTTGTGAGGGCATAACAGACAAAGAGGAGAAGGATCCATGTGTACGCGTTGGGTGGTTCGGGTTGTATCGGTGGCCTGCATGGCGATGTTTTGCGCGGCGATAACGCCGGCTATTGCGGAGAATGAATCGACGGTCCGAGAAACGGGACGGCTGCTTGCGGCGTTGCTCGACGTTGGACGGGTGGTGATTGGACATAATCAACTCTTGCTCAATGATCCGACCAAGGGAAACAAAGGGTTTACGCCCGAGGTGTTTGCGCAGCAGACCATCGCGGCATTTAAGGACCGGACGGGACATGATCTGGCGAATCTATCCGCCGCCACGGTGCCGGAGATGGCGAAGCCCCTGCTGGCGAGGCTCTTGGAGGAGAGCAAGAAGACGGTGGCGAGTTACCAGACGGTGGTCAATATGCCAGGGATCAAATACAAGGGGCTCATCCCTGCCACGTTTGGCACGGAAACGGGGACACGATTCCAAGCGTGGTCCGGTGTCTATATGAAACAGACGGCGCCTGACAGCCTGGTCCGCAATCCAAAGAATAAGCCAGACGCGTTTGAATCCTCCGAGATGCAGAAGATGAGCGAGCCATCGTTCCCGCGAGTGGGTGGGCAGGTCGTAAGTGCGGTGGTGGAGGATGGAAAGGCGGTGCGGGTGCTGCTGCCTCTGTTCTACGGAAAAGATTGTTTGATTTGTCATGGTACGCCAAAAGGCGAGCGCGATGTCACCGGGTATCCCAGGGAGGGGGCGCAAGAAGGGGACTTAGGTGGGGTCATCAGTGTGAAGCTCCCTATGCCGTGAGGGGGGTGGAGCGCGAATGGCGGAGATCTCTTGGCTAGTCCCGCTCGTTCGTTGATCTTATGCGCGAGATAGACCTGATAGACGAGATGAACCAGAAAGACCGGAACTAGCTCCCCATCGTGCGTCGTAGCACGCGCACTCGCTCCCGGCCCTCGCGACCAGGAAAGGCCACATCCGGCACATAATCCTCGACGATGTCGTAGCCCTCCGAGAAGAGCGCCGTCAGATCAGCCACATTGAAAGGGTAGGGAGGTCCTTCCTCACCCGGATTGAGCGCAGGATTGATGAACCAGACCCCGATCAGCAAGCCCCCGCGCCGCAGCGTGAAATCGATGCCGCGCCGGTAGTCGGCGCGCAACGTCGGAGGCAGCCCGCTCATGCAGGTGTGCTCTAGTACCACATCAAAGGCGCCGCGCATCTCCACTGGTGGATCAAATAAATTTCCCGTCACGAAGCGCTCAGCCAGAAGGGGATATTTCGCGCGCGCCTCCGCCACCCCCGTCGGTGCGATGTCCAGCCCCGTCGCATCCAGCCCCTGTTCCACCGCCAGTGCGACCTCATGTCCGCGGCCGCAGCCAGGCACCAGCGTTCGCCCGCGCACGGCATGACGCGTGAGATATTGTTTCATGGCCGGCGCCGGAGCGCCCTTGTCCCAGACCGCCTCGTCTTTTTGATATTTCTCATCCCAGTTCATACGTTCCGTACTCCTTCGGTCAGTGCTACGGTCTTGTTAGCACTGTGCCGAGCGGTGTTGCAAGAGGAAGTGGGTGTGGCCTCGTGCTGAGGTAGAGGAGGTGTGCTGGTCTGTCCTGTCTCTCTTGGGCAAAGAACCAGACAGACCAGATAGACGGGTCGACCGGAGAGACCAGATGGCCGCCACGCGTCGGGACATTCAAAATGTCCCCGTGTTATCTTCCTCGCAGGAGCGGTCAGGAAGAAGAATGTCCTTGCGGGATGTTGAGTCTAATGGCAAACCTAAGATGATGAATCGCGTATTCAGATCAATCTTGAGCAGCCTGGGAGGTGCCGTGCTGTTGTCGATCGCTCTCAGCGCGTGCGGCACAGTGCCGCCTTCCCCGGTGGCGGCGGTGCACAGAAACGATGCCTCTGCCGGTGAGTCCAGCGCCGTCCAGTCTCTCTACAGACAACTCCGTGAGCGGGATAAGCGTATTGAGGAGTTAGAGTCTCAACTGAATGTCTTGAAGCTGATTGATCAGGACGTTGAGACGCGGA
>VFKF01000300.1 GCA_009885705.1 Nitrospira sp.
AAATGCGTTCGGTCCAAGCCATCGGCGATTCGAAGCAGCGCTGAGAGGATTCGCACGATGCGTTTGTGTTTGGGGGAGAGGTTGCCGAAGCCCTCATGTTTCAAGAGTGGGATGGCTCGCCGGTGGTAGCGTGCCACGTTTGCCACCACCTGAATCTCCTCGCCGGACAATCCTCCGAGGTCGCTGTTGGTGATCAGGTAGTAGGCATGTTTATGGTGCTGGCGTTCGTTGATGAGGTAGCCGACGTCGTGCAGGATCGCGGCATATTCCAGCCAGTTTCGCTCAGTAGGTCCCAGGCGATGGAGGCGGGTCGTCTGATCGAAGAGGCGTAGGGCCAAGCTGGCGACGTGCAGGCTATGGGTTTCCGGAGCCTGGCAGCGACGAGCCAAGGCGATGACGTTGCGCCGCCGCAAGTCGGGGATTTCGGCTTCGGCTTTGAGCCGCTCACGGTGGCGCTGGATAAAGTCGTAGATGATGCCTTCGCGGATCGCCTTGTCGCAGAGGATGAGTTCATCTCGCCCTGAGAGTTCCATGAGACGGCGCAGGACGATCGTGGCAGGCAGGAGGGTGTCGACGCGTTTGGGATCGAGCCCGGGGATTGCCAGTCTGGCTTTGATGGTCGATTGACGGAGTACCTGCTCGATTTCCTTGACGTCTTTGAGTGACACCGTTGCGAGATTGATTTGGGGAAGCGGGCGATTCGTTCGGCGCAGATGAATGACTTCCGCCAAATTGCCTGCCATGCCGGAAGTGGCGATCAGCGAGTCGAATCGTTTCGTCTTGAACGAATCGAGCGCGGCCTTTAACTGGGTCGTCACCGTCTCTTCGAGGGAACGGAGCATCCCCTCGGAGGGGGGTGTGCGTTTGAGGAATTCATCCGCCAGCCGAATGGCGCCGAGTTTGAGGCTCTTGGCATGGAGGAGCTGGTCCCGATTACCGACCATGAGCTCAACCGATCCTCCGCCGATATCCACCGAGAGCGTGGGCTGCTCGGTCATGGGGACGTTATTTTTGACGCCCAGGAAGATCAGTCTGGCTTCTTCGGTGCCGCTGATCACACGAACGGTCAGCCCCGTCTGTTCGGCGACGAGATCGATAAAGTCTCCCCCGTTTTTGGCCTCACGCACGGCGCTGGTGGCCACGGCAATTATGCGATCGTAGCCTTTATTTTTGGCGAGGGTGACGAGATGGCGAATGACCTCAAGTCCACGGGTAACGGCCACGTCGGACAGGCGATGGGTCGAGAAGGCGCCATCGCCGAGTCTCGTCATGTCTTTGAAGCGATCGAGGATCTTGTAGCTGGCGTCCGGCTGGATCTCTGCCAACACCATATGGATGGAGTTCGTTCCGATGTCGATGACGGCAATCTTCGCCATGATAGATAATGTCTACAAAACAGGCACTTGAAGAGTTAACATGAATGTATTCACGAGATATATGCTCTGGTATTCCTACGCTCACGCTCCTGTATTCATTGCACGGCTAGACGGAAATATTTTCGCCAATGAAATGAGTGGGGCAGGGTCTGCAATGGCGTCAGAAACAATAATGAAATGGCTGTGGCCTGTCAAGGTTGTGAGGGTTAATTCTTGGTTACATCCTGGTGCGCTGCCCTCTCTCGTGCCGTCATGATACTCTCGCTTGGCAGGTTGCTGAAAAAGTCTGCCAGCTTCGTTCTCGGCTCATCGAAATCCTCAACGTACCACAAGGGTACGCCTCCGGTTTCGATTCGCCTGCGGCCTTGCTGAACAGACTTTTTGAGCAACCTGCTTGAGCTCATTCCTTATTGTGCCACATGTGTGGAGATTTGCAGTTCTCACGTACCCGCAGAGTTTGTCTGGAGCGTACTATGTCTGATCGTTCGTCGCCCATGAATGTAGTTGTGACCGGTGCTTCGACCGGCATCGGTGCGGCTTGTGCTCTCGATTGCGCCAGTCGTGGGATGACGGTATTTGCCGGAGTGCGCGATTCTCGGGCAGGGGAGGCGTTGGTTGCGAAGGCTGGCCCCTCTCTCATTCCGATCCTGCTCGATGTCACAGACGAGCCGTCGATCGCACGATCGCTTGACGTGGTGCAGCGGGTTGTCGGCAAGGCTGGTCTTGGTGGACTCGTCAATAATGCCGGGATCGTTGTCGGGAGTCCGCTCGAAGTGATTCCCCTGTCGCAACTCCGGACGCAGCTTGAGGTCAACGTGATCGGGCAGATTGCCGTGACACAGGCGTTCCTCCCGTTGCTCCGACTGGGCCACGGCCGAATCGTGAACATGGGGTCGATTGCCGGTCGCGGCACCATTCCATTGTTGGGTCCCTATTCGGCCTCGAAGTATGCGCTGGAGGCGCTGACGGACGCGTTACGCATGGAGCTGCAACCCTGGGGAATCCAGGTGTCAATTATCGAGCCTGGGGCCATCGCCACACCCATATGGGAGAAATCAGGCAAGGCATCACAGGAGCTTGAAGCCTTGGCAGGCGATGAGGCAAGGGCTCTCTATGGCGATGCGGTGAATCGAGTTCGTGAAGCGGTTGCGAAATCTGCCGAGCGGGCGATCTCGCCTGATGCGGTGGTTCGAGCGGTACATCATGCGTTGACAGCCGCTTGCCCGAACACCCGTTATCTCGTGGGGAATGATGCCAAGTTACGGGCCTGGATGGTCAAGTGGTTGCCGGATCGCATGCAGGATATTCTGCTGACCTTGGCATTGAATTATCCGCGCAAAGATTCAGCTCGAAGAGGATAGAGACGGGGTGACGTGGAACGAGATGGGGAGATGTAGTCAGCCGACCAGATCGGGGTTGAGCCGATTCATGGGCTTGATCGAGAGCGCTTTGATTTCGTTGTAAATGATTGTCCGGCCTGCCTGGCGGAGGCGTGAGAAGACTCCTTCCACAATCACTTGGTCGCCTTCCCGAACTTCGATCTGTCCGAGACTGATGACTTTCAGCGTGCCGGCCTGATCTTTCAAGAGAAATCCATAGGCTGGCTGGCCTTGCCGATTCGTCGCGAGCTGGACGTTGGTGACTTGGCCTGTGACCACGACTTCCTGGCGGTCGTACTGTTCTGGATGGGTGAGCAGCTCCGCGATTTCCAGAAGATTGGAGGCTTGGACCGGCAATGGGAGCGAGATCAGAGAGAGTAAAACGGCTAGCAGAACCAGAGCACCGGAGGTTCTGCTGCTTGGACGGGCTGTGTGATGGCTCAACCGTGTGACCATGATGTGACTGTATTATACCTCACCGGGAACAAAGCGCAATCGTTACCACTTATCCGAGGCTCTGCCGGTTGCATCTTCACCGCGCATACTATTGAGGATCTGAGACTGCATTTCGCTCAATTCCTTCACG
>VFKF01000545.1 GCA_009885705.1 Nitrospira sp.
AAGTTCCTGCGCGGTGAATGGACGAGGAAGATCCGCCTGTCTCAACACGATGTCATCGACCAGGCCCTTGAGCGGCTCGACAAACCCTCGATGGTCCTTATCGCGCATCATGCCAAGAACCAGGACGACAGGACGGGACGGATGAGATCGGGCAGACTGGGTGAGGTAGTGAGCCAAGACCCTGGCAGCAGCGGGGTTATGGGCGCCATCCAGGAGCACAGTCGGATCCTGATCGACCACTTCCAATCGCCCGGCCCAATCGACCGTACGCAAACCAGCCCGTACCGCTTCAGCCGTGACCGCAATCCCCTGAGGGGCTGCCGCCTCCAAGAGTGCCAACGCACAGGCGGCATTATCCAATTGATGCCGCCCCTCCAAGACAGAGGCCAATCCGTCATAGTGCAGCCCCATGCCGCGATAGGAAAAGTCCTCGGGCCCCGTCCCTTCTGTGCGAAAGTCTTCATGCAGACGAAACACCGGAGCGTGCCGTTCCTTGGCCACCTGCTCGATCGTATGCCAGGCCTCTTCATCGAGCCGCCCCAGCACCACCGGCACCCCCTGTTTGATAATGCCGGCCTTCTCGAACGCGATCGCCGAGAGTGTGGTCCCCAAATATTCCTGATGATCGAGGGCAATCGTCGTCACGGCACAAGCCACGGGCATCACGACATTGGTGGCATCGAAGCGCCCGCCAAGCCCGACCTCCAATACCGCCACGTCGACTCCTGAGTCTGCAAAATGCTGAAACGCCATCGCCGTCGTATATTCGAAGAAGGTCGGCGACAGGTCCGGCTGGCAGAAGGTCTGAATGCGTTCGGTCAATTGTGCCACCTGCGACTCGGCAATCATCTCGCCGTTTACGCGAATCCGCTCCCGAAACTCCACGAGATGGGGCGAGGTATAGAGCCCCACTCGATACCCTGCCGCCTGCAATATCGCGGCGGTCATGGCCGCAGTGGAGCCCTTTCCGTTCGTCCCGGCGATATGCAGCGTGCGGTACTTGGCCTGCGGCATCCCGAGCCGCCCCATCAGCGCCGTCATCGTCTCGAGACCCAGCTTGATGCCATGCTTTTGCAGGCGAAAGAGAAAGGTCACGGCAGACAAATAGGTCATGGTATGATCAGGCAGGATGGAAGATTAGCCCGGATGCGTCATAGGGGGACCCGGCTTAAAAGTGGGCCACGAGCGTGCTCAAGGTTTCTTTCAGTTGCTTGCGCTCCACGATCATATCGATCATGCCATGCTCGAGCAAAAACTCTGCACGCTGAAACTGATCCGGCAGCTGCTGCTTGATGGTCTGCTCGATCACGCGGGGCCCGGCAAAGCCGATCAGCGCTTTCGGTTCGGCGAGAATCACATCGCCCAACATGGCGACGCTCGCAGTGACGCCTCCGAACGTGGGATCCGCTAACAAACAAATAAATGGCAGCTTCGCCTCGCCCAGCTTGGCAACCGCGGCAGAGGTCTTGGCCATCTGCATCAAGGAAAGAATCCCCTCCTGCATCCTGGCGCCTCCGGAGGTGGTAACCAAGATCACTGGCAGCCTGGTTTCCAGCGCGCGATCGATCGCGCGGCAAATTTTTTCACCGACCACCGACCCCATGCTGCCGCCCATAAAACTAAAGTCGAATACGCAGAGCACGACCCGGCGGCCGTTCATCATCCCCTCGCCGATCACCATGGCGTCTTTGCGGCCAGTCTTTTCCTGGTGCGCCTTCACCCGATCCTTGTACGACTTCGTGTCATGAAAACTCAGGGGGTCCAAGGGGCCGAGTTCCGCATCCCATTCTTTGAACGTGCCGAAATCGACCAAGAGCGCAATGCGCTCCAAGACGGAAATGGGGAAATGGTAATCGCACTTCGGACAGACCTTATTGTTCCGTTCGACCTCTTTACGATAAACGATCTCCCGGCAATGGTTACACTTGAGCCACATGCCTTCCGACAGCTTGGATCGTTTCGGGGCTTCCGCCTCAGTCGTTTTTTGTTTTTTAAACCAGGCCATAACGCGCTCCTCTTAGTCGCAAGCGGGACTCGTTATTCGCGCGAGACTGGCGCGAAAAGCAGGACCAGTCGGAAGTGTCATCTATGCGAGTCGCGCTTTTCCCGCCAGTCTCGCCCGTCTCACTCACAATATACGAACGACACTCGAAGAAGATGGCAGAATACCATAGCCGCCCATATGACGCACGTAGATTTCCCATCGATGGCCGTGACGGTGCGGAAGATTAGAAGCGCTGACCGCCGAAGGCGATCTGGAACATCAGGGCGAGTCCGACTGCCACACTCCCGAGACTCGCCAGCCCCTGCACCGCGAGAAATACGGGACGTCCGAGGTTCAGCGACCACAACACTGGAAGGCTCACGACGATTCCTACCAACATCATCCCCAGGATCGAACCAACCCCGAATACGGCGATATAGATGAGTCCTTCCGACACCGACCGGGCGGACGACAACACGATCAGCAACAGCGCAGCGGACCCGGCCAGACCATGGGCCATGCCGATACAGAATGGTCGGACGGAGTCGCGCCACCAATGTCCATGTCCGTGATCTTCGACCAACGCATGACTATGCAAATGCACATGCGGCGCACCGTCATGGTCATGGGTATGCACATGCCAGCGCTCCCGCAGCAATCGCATCCCGAGCATGCCGCCGAGCAACACGAGCATCGCACCGACGCCGAACTCGGCCGCTTCGGCGACCGGTTCAGGAATCGGCATACGAAACACCAACACGACCGCCCCAACCAGTAACAAGACCACCGTATGACCCAGTCCCCAGCTGAATCCAATCATGCCGGACGCGCGCAACGAGGGCCGCTGCGCCAGCACCGTGGAGACAGCCGCTAAATGGTCCGAGTCCAAGGCATGGCGAAGCCCCAGCACAAACCCGAGTCCTAAGATTGTGAGGAATTCAATATCCAGCATGAGCCATCAACAAGGTATGGCCAGAGTTCGGCAGCCAGGTGGGACATCAACCGCCGCGGGCATGCATTTCGAGATGGGGATCTTCGCGGAGCTTCTCAATACCGATGAGCCCCCCGACACGCAACCCATCCCGCTCCAGCGCCTTGCGGTCCTCTGCGCCCCGGTCGCGGCGGCCTTCCCAGCCGGCCCGAATCACCGCTCGCATCTCATCGGCGGACACCCCAACGCGGAGCGGCTTCCGCAAATCCGTTCCCGCCGTCGCGTACAGACAGCGGTACCACATGCCGTCGGCGGTGACCCGGCTACGATCGCAGGTCGCACAAAACGGTGTGGTCGTCGACGGGATGATCCCGAAGGTCGTGCCATCCGGCAACAGAAACCGCTGTGCCGGCGCAGCCCCCCGCTCCGGCATCGGCTCGATCGTCCCATAGTGCGCCGTCAATATCGTCAGCATCGCCGCGCGGGACAATACTTTCTGTTGCGACCATTCGTTCGCCCCGCCGACGTCCATATATTCGATAAACCGCACTTCCGCCTGCACGCGCTTGCCGAACTCGATCAGCGCGACCAACTCATCGTCGTTGAAGCCACGAATCGCCACCGTATCGAGCTTCAGACCCGTAAAGCCCGCACGCGCCACCGACGCGATCCCTTCCATCACGCGTGCGTACTCATCGCGTCGTGTGAGCTGACGAAATCGTTCCGGCCTGAGTGTATCGAGGCTGACCGTCACGCGGTGCAGCCCTGCGTCAAACAACGCTTCAGCCTGGTCCGCCAGCAGAATGCCGTTCGTCGTCAGCGCGATATCCATCACCCGCCGGTTCTGGACCAGGAGACGAATCAGCCGGGGCAAATCGCGCCGCAGTAGCGGCTCCCCACCGGTCAACCGCACCCGGTCCACGCCGAGGTCGGTAAAATAACCTGTCAGCGTCGCCATTTCCTCATGGGTCAGCACATCCTCGCGCGGCAACCAGACATAGTCCTCTTCCGGCATGCAGTACTTGCAGCGGAGGTTGCAGCGATCCGTGACGGACAGACGCAAGCTGCGCAGCGGCCGGCCGAACATATCGGCAGCGACAACATGAGGGGCATTGTCAGGCGTTGGCATCGTCATATTCGACTCGTCACCCATCACAGATCAATCGTCACGCCTCTACGGATGTTCCTCGACCCAGACTTCGCCTTCCGGCGTATGTTCGAGTTTCCAGATCGGCGTGATCTGCTTCAATTCACTGATCGCCCATTCGCAGGCACGGAACGCCTCAGCCCGATGCTCGGCACCGGCAATGATCAAGACGATGTTTTCACCGATCGTGACCTCGCCATATCGATGGATGATCAGCAGTTCCAGAATGTCGAAATCTTTCAGCCCCCGCTCGCGAATCTCGCGCAGCTTCTTCTCCGCCATCCCTTCGTAATGTTCGAAGGTAATGCTATCGACATCCCGCCCTTTGGAACGATCCCGAGCAATCCCGAGAAAGGTCGCGATCCCCCCGATCCGCTTCGAGCGGCTCTTGACCCGATCGATTTCTCGATCGACGGAAAAGTTCTCTCGCTGCACCCGAACGAGCATCTCATCGTCACTGGGGACGGAACTACTCATACTCGATCTCCTTCGAGAACCTGCCTGAACATGGCAGGATGTTCAAACTGGCTGTCCAGCGAGGCCGCAGCGAGCGAAGGGGCGAGGCGTACAGGTTCGGTACGTTGAGCCCCTGAGCGACGCGAGAACGAAGCTGGCGGCCAGTTTCAACATCCTGGGGCGATCCACCTGCGAAGGGAGGCAAAAGAGCAATCTCATCGCCGTCCCGAATTTCCATGTCCTCGTGGGCAATCTCCTGATTGACCGACACCAGGACCTTCTTCGTATGAATCAACTCCCCGATCTGCGGATACCCGCCATCAAGAAGCTCAACCAAATCTTTCACTCGTCGTCCATTCGTCAATGCCAGAGAGATGGAACCTTGATTCCCCGCCAGCATCTTCGTCATACCGAATAGGCGAACGGTGATCATGAGTAGGCCAAAGGCTGAAGACTGAAGGCTGAAGGCCGTACGTCTTTGCCAACCCCACTGAGGCATCCAGCCATTTTGTGTTCTGCACTCATCGTTCTGCATTAACCCCTGGTATAGGTTCCAGACTTGCCGCCGGATTTGGAGAGCAAACAGACGTCACTGAAGCTCATCCCTCGATCAACCGCCTTGCACATATCGTAGATGGTCAGGGCCGCCACGGTGGCCGCCGTCATCGCTTCCATCTCGACCCCTGTTTGCCCCGTGGTTTTCACCGTGGCGAAGATGCTGATGGCACAGAGGCCTGCCTGATTCGGCTGGGCTTCTTCTGTGAAGGAGATATCGACGCTGGTGATCAGGAGAGGATGGCACATGGGGATGAGGTCCGGGGTCCGCTTGGCCCCCATCACGCCGGCAACCTGCGCCACGGACAGGACATCGCCCTTGGCGATCTTGCCATGCTGAATCTTTTCGAGGGTTTCCGGAAGGAGAAACACGGTAGCCTGAGCCGTAGCGACTCGCTCAGTCGAATGTTTAGCGCTGACGTCGACCATCCGCGCCCGGCCTGACTCGTTGAAGTGCGTAAATTCTGCCATTTTCTTAGCTGAATCAGGACGTTAAGGCTCAATCCCTGGCGGGGATTATAGGGGCCGGTGGAAAGGGCAGTCAAGGGCGAGGCAGGGCAGCCTGTTGGCCTCCTGTGCTCGCGCAACGCGCGGCCTCCGAAGGCCCTCGTTGCATGCGCGCAATGGGAGGCCAAACAGCCCGCCCTGCTGAGGAGAGGAAAAGAAGGTCAAATCCGCCGAAACAGAAGAGTGAGGGCAGCCTGGATGGTCCCTTTCGCTCGCTGAACGCGCACGATGAAACAGTGCTCGTTCAATGCGCGCGGTGAGGGACCATTCCAGGCCACCCTGCTGAGAGGGAAGGTGGAAGAGAGACTCGAAAACATGGGAATGAAAGAGGCAGGGCGGCTCCAGGAATCCTCTGTGCTCGCGCAACGCGCAGCCTCGGAAGGCCCTCGTTGCATGCGCGCAATGGAGGATCACTGGAAGCCGCCCTTCCGAGGCTCGGGGTAACGAGCAATCTTGATGGACCATTCTGATGGTACGCCATAGCTAAGCATTAGACTTTACAGTAAACTTACCCGCAACGAATTACTGCGGCTATGCTGCACAAGCAGGCAGCAGCAGACTTAGATAGATACTTGGGGGATCAACGCATGAGTCAGGTCGGACCAGAATCCCTTTATGGCAAGGCGCCCCAACACTTCGAGGAGAAATTATGACGGAGTCGGAAAAACCCAAGACATCCACCGAGGCCGAACTTTTACCTTCGGCCGCATTAAGTCCGCTGGTTTTCATTAGCCATGATGCCAGAGACGCGGAGTTTGCTGAGGCTTTCAGCAAACTACTTAAGAGCGTCAGCGCTGGTATGATCAAGACGTTTCGCTCCTCCGACAAGAAGGGCACTGAGGGCATAGACTTCGGGGAAGAGTGGTACAAGAGACTGATGACTCAACTTCAATCCACTTCAGACGTCGTGTGTCTTTTTACCGAGCGAAGTCTCGATCGCCCGTGGATCCTATTCGAGGCCGGCGTTGCAAAGGGCAAGTTAAATACCCCTGTTATTGGGGTCGCCCTTGGCGTGCCTCTAAGTCGCGTTAGCGCTGGTCCGTTCTATCAGTTCATGAACATGGACGACAGCGAAGGCGATCTCACGAAGTTAGTCAACCAACTAGCGCGACGAATTCCGAATCTTGAGCTCGACAACGATGTCATCAAA
The DNA here is from genome assembly GCA_009885705.1 of Nitrospira sp. Classification (GTDB taxonomy): domain Bacteria; phylum Nitrospirota; class Nitrospiria; order Nitrospirales; family Nitrospiraceae; genus Palsa-1315. The sequence continues at coordinate 6,731 of VFKF01000545.1, forward strand.
AGCCAAATAGCCACATTCAAGACGACCGAGATGGCGCTTCTGAAGAAACTCATGACAGGCAGTAGCAAGATAGAGACAAAGCAGGAGGCGGACGAGAGCGCCGTTGCAAAACTGGCTGAGGAAATGAAGGCTCTGCCGTCCCGCGTGGCAGAGCGACTGGCTGAATCTGGAGATCCCAGCCGCAGGCGAAAGATGCGCCGCTTTAACCCGATGATGTTCGACGAGCTCATGCACATGTCGGGGGACCCAAGCGATCCCGTTGGCATTCTTATGGCAGCCAGCTTTGTCCGCGACGATGCGCCCTGGCTATATGAGCTGGCGATGGAAGTCTATCGAGCCGTCAAGTCCGGAGACGTCGTGGCGATTGAGCAAGAAATGGCGCGTCTCCGGCACTTCTCAGAAATCATGATGCATGGTCCGTTCATGGAAGAACTTGGGTTCGGCGGAAAAGAGTCGCACGTGTTCTTTATGGAGTTCCCGAGAATGCTTGAGCACATGCTTATGCGCACGCTGGAAGAGAAGAAGTCACATAGAGCGCGTCGGCCGCCACGTCAGTAACCGATACAACCATGACACATGATGTGTCCGGGAGGACAGAGGTGAACGCCCAACATGGGAGTCAACACGGATGCTGCGCGATAAAGCCGCGCAGCTCCGGTTATCTCTACGTTAAGCCTTTCAACCAAGGAGATAGAAGATGGCCGATCCGCGAGCATTTATCAGTTTCGATTTTGACCACAATGAAACAGAGAAGAATCTGTTTGCAGGTCAATCTAAAAACTCGAAAACCCCCTTCTCCATTCAAGATTGGTCGGCCAAGTCCTCTATGCCGCAATCTCAATGGGAAACAATCATTAAAGACAAGATAAACAAAAGTAACATGTTGATTGTCTTAGTTGGCAAAACAATGGCTAGTGCAACCGGTGTAGCCAAAGAAATAAAGATGGCAAAAGACCAGAACGTTCCCGTATTTGGTGTTTACGTTGGCGGTGCTGACTCTACGAGCAACCCACCTGACGGACTAGCGAGAAACAGAACTATTAAATGGGATTGGGATGCTATTGCAGCAGCTGTCAAGCAAATGATGGGCGAAGGCAGAAATAGGCAAGGGTGAGTTATGAAGAAGGCACTTATTGTCGGAATCAATGATTATCCGTCGGCGCCATTACACGGATGTGTGAATGATGCCAATGCTATTGGAACTATTCTTGAATCTCATGGTGATGGCTCTCCGAATTTTGGCCTAAAGATGATGACATCGCCTAGTTCAAATATCACCAGATCACTCTTGCGGGAGGCGATAGAGCAGTTATTTACAGGCGACCCCGATATGGCTTTACTGTATTTTTCAGGGCATGGTTACATAAAAAGCACCGGTGGATATCTTGTAACTACGGACGCAAGAAAATACGACGAAGGCGTCTCGATGGACGATGTACTCACCTTAGCAAATCAATCCAAAGCAAAGAACAAGGTGATCATTCTTGACTGCTGTCATTCAGGCGCGCTTGGCTCACCGAGCATCATGGGAAATAATATTGCACATTTATCAGAAGGCCTTTCAGTCTTAACCGCCAGCCGAGATTCCGAATATGCTATCGAGGTTAATGGCTCGGGCGTGTTTACCTCACTAGTCGTGGATGCTTTGAAAGGCGGTGCGGCCGATTTGAGAGGCAATATCACTCCAGGCTCCTTGTATGCCTATGTCGATGAGGCACTAGGTGCGTGGGATCAAAGACCCATGTTCAAGACGAATGTCACAAGTTTTTCACCCTTAAGAAAGATACCGCCTAAGGTCCCGTTCGAGACAATGCGGAAGATAACCAATTACTTCGCCACGCCAGACTCAGAGCATCTGTTAAATCCCACCTATGAAGACACTGACCCCAGCGCAATACAAGAGAACGTGTCTATATTTAAGGACTTGCAGAAATTTCAAAGCGTTGGCCTAGTCATTCCTGTTGACGCAGAATTCATGTACTTCGCCGCCATCAATTCAAAGTCATGCAGACTTACTGCGCTCGGTTATCAGTATTGGCGTTTGGTAAATGAAAAGAAACTGGCATAACTGTGCTGACCCCAGAAATTAATTCTGACACTACCTGTCAGATCAAGAAATAAATGGTGACGTGGACCCGGAATAACAGACATGTGAATTAAGAATCCCCTCCTGCTGCACGAGCTCTTCGATCAAAGATTTGGGAACCGGATCTTGCAATCCAACATTTCTCGGCGCGGCTCCCCTCGCGGCGTTCGCCCCTTCGGTGAGTCTGACCTGAAACGAAATACGCTTCCCGCTTCACGAACGACAATCTTTTGAAGGACTCCAGGGGCTAGTTTGCCCTCCTGACTTTGGGGAGATCTCGGGCGTATAATGCGCAACCTGATCCTCATCCTTGGCGTTGAATAGGAAACTCGCGCTGGAAGGATGCTCAAAAAGGCCGTCCAGCAAGGCCGCAGCCGACGAAAGTACCGGAGGCGTACCCGCTGGGGCGCACGGTGCGACGAATAAGGAGCACCACGTTTGTGCGCGCCGCCGAGTGGTGAGGCGGCCGGGTCCCCGTTGAGGATTATTTCGATCCGAGAACGAAGTTGGGGATCGTTTTCAGCATCCCACGAGGCGTAGGGATCAAGATGTGCCATGACCGGCAAAAGGAACTCTCGTGAGCAATGTCGCTAAATTCGATGTGATCCGTCTCTACCTGCGCGGGCAATTTCCGAAACATCACATTACCGATTTCGAGGAAGGCACCAGTCGCGCTCATGTCTTCCGAGTGGATGGGCCGCATGGCCACCCGCTCCATTACGCAGTCCTCGGACTCGACTTTCTCCTCGGTCAGACGGCCGAAGGCCTACAACAGGCTCTCGCCTCATCCGGCCTGGGAGAGAAACTCAAAGAAGCCGGTGCCTCACCGGTCACGGTCTCGAAAACAGGGTTCAGCATCGAAGGCACGATTGCCGTCGTGTGACCATGGCAGGAACAATCATCATCGAACGATTGGAGTTTCAGGGGCGCTGCGGCGTGACGCCGGAGGAGCGCCGACGGCCTCAGCCCTTGGCTGTGGACTTGGAACTGGAATGCCAGACTGACCCGGCGGCGGCTTCGGACGATATCCGCCAAGCGGTCGACTATGCGCAGGTGGCCGA
>VFKF01000033.1 GCA_009885705.1 Nitrospira sp.
AGCTCGACTCAACTGATAGGCTGCGGTGGCGCCAGCCGGCCCCATACCGACAACCAGGGCATCGTAGACTGTGACGTTGTGTAATGTGGACATGGAGAGAAGCGGTTCTAGCATTGAAGTCTAGCCTTCGGTCACTGCCCGAGGTACCAACCAATCCCCTGCCGTTCTAGAAATCCGGTAATCATCGTGAGAGTATTGGCATAAATCATGACGCCCACGATGATCAACAACACCCCGCTCACGGTCGAAACGCCCCACAAATATAGGCGCGCCTGCTTGAAGTAGGCGAGGAATCGATCGACTCCCAGGGCCGTAAGAAATAACGGCAATCCCAATCCCATCGAATAACTCGTCAGCAACAAGACCCCGTTCAACAACGAATCGGTGGTGCTGGCATAGAGCAAGATGGTCCCGAGCACCGGCCCGACGCAGGGCGTCCAGCCGGCGGCAAACGCGATACCGATCAAGAACGACCCCACATACCCGACCGGCCGGCTTCTGAATTGGAAACGATGCTCCATCTTCAGAAAGCTGATATTCAAGATCCCCAATAGGTAGAGACCGAAGATGATGATCAGAATCCCGCCGATCCGTCGAATGTGATCTTGATAGGTAATCAAGGCCTGTCCGATGAAGCTGGCAGAGGCGCCAAAGGACACGAAGACGGTGGTAAATCCGGCGATGAACAGCAGTGCGTTGACGACGATAGATTTCTTAAACTTCGATCGCACCGTCGAGTCGGTGAGTTGTTCGATGGAAAGCCCGGTGATGTAGGAGATATACGAAGGAACCAACGGGAGCACGCAGGGCGACACAAACGACAGCAAGCCAGCCGAAAAGGCCGCCACCAGAGAAATGTTCGTAATCGTTTGCGACAAGGTCTGACAGGCTCCTAGCAGGCTACGAAAATTCTCTGTGAGCACGCCAAAAATTCACTGATCCGCCCATCTAAAATAATAGGCGAAAACCACGCAGGATGTTCAAAACGTTCGTCCAGCAAGGCCGCAGCGAGTGAAGATCCGAGGCGTACCCGTAGGGTACGTTGAGGATCTGAACGATGCGACCTGCCTGCGCGAAGCCGCTTCGGCGAAGGCAGGGAACGAAGCTGGAGGACGTTTTCAACATCCTGCTACGACTTCATCAACATCTGCACCAGCTGATGTGCCTCCGCCGCTCCCCAGTCGCGCGCCCCGAAAATTTGGTGCCTGACAATGCCTTGCCGATCCACCATAAAGGTCATAGGAAGACTCCTGGCCCCATAGGTCAATCCTACACGATAATCGGCATCGTGGAGGATGGGGAACGTCAGGTGGTTCTCTTGCTGAAACGGCCTGGTGACCGACGCGCCTTGCGCATCGGTGGACACCGCGAGAATTTCAAAATCATTCCGTGAAAATGTCCGGTAGAGCTCTTCCATCGCCGGCATCTCCACCCGGCAAGGGCCGCACCAGGTCGCCCAAAAATTCAACAACACCACTTTGCCACGCAAGTCGGACAGTGAAACCATCTGGCCGTTCAAATCTCGAAGACGGAAGTTCGGAGCAGGCTCACCAAGTTTCACGACGTGGCGCTCAGCAACCGGCAGAATATCAGGCGCTGCCGCCCCCCCGATCCCCACCAGCGTGACCATCAACATGGCCACGATTCCAACAATGACCAGCCTCATCATCCCTTCCTCGCTCCACCGTCCAATGATTGAGCATCAGCGGCTTTGGGAGTCACATTGAGCAACGTGGTCAACACGTGCAGGCTATCGAGTCTTGTCCAGTCCCGCGGCCCGATCACAATCTCTCGGATGACGCCCTGCTGGTCGATGATAAACGTTTCTGGAACACCCATGCGCTTATAAGGCTTATCGGTCTTTCCCCAGGAATCGATCAAGACAGGGAAGGTCAGATTCATGCCCTTGATGAACGGAGGAATGTCCTTGGTCGTTGTCACGCGATCAATGCTGACCGCCAGAACTACCAACCCGTCCTTCTCGAAGTTTTTATGGAGCACTTCCATCGAAGGCATTTCTTCACGGCAGGGTTTGCACCAGGTCGCCCAGAAGTTCAGAAACACCACCTTGCCTCGAAAGTCCGAGAGCCTCTGGGGCTTGTCGTTCAGATCGGTCAGGGCAAAGTCAGGGGCCGGCTTCCCCACCGTCAGCAGCTCATACTGGGCGCTCTGCATCCAGACGATACCGAACACCACCGCAAGAATAGCGGCGCCGACCAAGAGGATGGGCACACGTGACGAGCGTGACGCGCCAGGCTCGCCTGTCTCGCATTTCCCGCTGTGCTCTGGCTCATGCATAAGCATGGAGGCCCGACAGCAAGAAGTTCACGCCCCAGAAACAAAAGACAACCATCAAGAAACCGAAGATCGCATAGACGGCGGCGCGGTGCCCCTCCCACCCGCGCGTCATCCTGGCATGAATGTAGGCTCCGTAGATCAGCCAGACGATCAGCGACCAGGTCTCTTTGGGATCCCAACTCCAATAACCGCCCCAGGCATAGTTGGCCCACATCGCCCCGAGGATAATGCCGAAGGCCAGCAAGGGGAAGCCCACCGTAATGGCTTTGTAGCCTAACTCATCGATGGTTTCGAGGTCCGGAAAGGCGGCATAGAAGCGGGAAGTACTGCCCCGCCGCTCCGCCCGTTCCTTGAAGAGATACATCACGCCCAGGCCCCCGGCCATCGCAAATGCCGCATAGCTGGTCAACGTGATCGACACATGGATATAAATCCAATAACTGTTCAACGCCGGCACGAGCGGTTCTGCCGTCTGATATCGATAGGGCAACAGCGAGGCCGCACCCATCGCAATGAACCCGATACCCACCACAAAGGCGCCGATGGCTTTGATCTTATAGCGCAGCTCCAACAGCACATAACCCAGAATGATCGCCCAGGACACATAGGCCATCGCTTCGAACTGATTGGACCAAGGCGCAAAGGTCCCTGAGGTCTGCATCCGCTCGAAGGCTCGCGTGAACAGGGCGCCGGTATTCACAATCCAACCGAACACCGTAATCAACGTGGCGATCTGGCCCAATTGGGTAGCCCAGGCTCCGTCGCGTTCGTCGAAGTTATCCGTTGAATGACCGGCAGGAGCCAAGGCCATCGCCGGACGGCGCGCAAAGAGATAGGCGATATAGAGGGTCAGAGCGGCGAGATAGAGCCAAAAGGTCATGTCGAACAGAAACAGGGATCGGACCATCGTGTCCTCCGTCGATCGATTCAGGCCAACGTACGAATCGTCATCATACTCAATACAGCGGCAGTTTGACTACTCAACCAGATCCTCATCGCGTCACGGCTCAGGACGGAGAGGCCGAGAAGGTGCGGAGCTTGTCCGTCAACTTTCGAAACTCCCGCTGAAAGTCGATCTGGCTCTTGTGTGTCGTGCCGCCGACATACACCGTCACCCCCTCCGGAGCCGGGACGATCTTCATCCAGATCCGGCGGTGGAAAATAAAGGACGAGAGGGTAATCCCCACCACGATCATGGTCGAGCCGGTCCAGACGATATTGATCCCGGGGTTTTTGGCGATCTGAAGACCGGTAAATTTCTTCGGCTTGTACGCCACCAATTCAAACTGGTATTTCGACTCTTTAATATCGAAGAGATCCGGGAACTGATAGAACACCCAGGGCGTCGACTGGACCGAGTTCCGCTCATTCACCGCCAATCTGATCGCGGGATTCGCATGTTCCACTGTTTTAGAAAACACCTTCTTCTCTGTCGAGTTGAAGGCAAAGTCCGCCACGAAATCGGTGATCGATAACTTCAGATCGAGATCGGCAACCGCCTGCTCCTTGTGCCACTCCAGATCGACGGTCTTAAGGACCTTGTCCGTCGCTTTATCCTTAATGTTGACCCGCGCCACCTCGACCTGATCCCAGGAATCCCCGTAACTGGACTGATAGAACCAAATGCCTTTGTAGACGAGGGGATCGTTGACCGAGATGGTCTTAGTGACAGCTGACTTGCCCCCGTCGATGACAGTTAGGGTACTGTTGTAGGACTTCACGGACCCGTTCTCGTGATAGTCGATCCAGAATTTATCGACCTTGATGTCGAAGTTGCCCCGTGGGATATGGTAGGTCTGCCCTTCGAGACAGACCCCGAATTCCTGAAACCCATAATAGGTGCCGATCAGGCCGCCGACGATAATCACGGTCGCACTCAAATGCGCCATATGCGCGCCGACGCGTCCCAGGACTCCCTTCGTCGCATAGATCGTCACCTCACCCGGGTCATTTTTCGCCAGGACCTTGTAGCCCTTTTCGATAAAATGCTGTGCCAACTGCTGGGACACGACTTCTTTGCTGCTGGCGATCGAGACCTCAGCCTGCTGCTTCATCCCCTTCACAAAATCCAGCGAGACGCTGACCCGGTCTTGTTTCATCGACCGCCAGACACCGGGGAACCGTTTATAGAAACAGGTGAGCGAGTTGACGCAGAGGAGCCCGAGGAGACCGGTAAACCACCAGGTGTGATAAACGTCGATGAACCCCAGCCGGAGAAACCACCGATAGGTATGCTCTCCGTACTCTTGGATATAGGATTCCGGCCGTTCGTTCTGTTGAATGACCGTCCCGATCGTGGCAGTGATGGCGATGAAGAGAAAGAGGAACATCGCCAGCTTAATCGAGGCGAAAAACTCGACGAGTTCGCGGGAGAACTCCTCCCACCCCAGCCTGGGAGCGGGGGAACGGGAACTCTGCTGTCCGGGAATCGCGTCCGACTGACCATTCATCGTATTGACAATCCCTTTCTCATCACGAGGCACAGCCTGTCACCGCTCGTTGGATACGCGGCCTTGCACAGAAGAACGATCGTGGCCCGTGGAGAGAAGGCCAATCCCAGACGCGCCCTTGTGGCGTCGTAGAGAAAAGAGGTGAGAATGACAGAGCGCGGTGATCTTACAAGTGCCTGAAAAGGGGTGTCAAGCAAGCCTGTGTAATGCCGCGCCAGACATATTCAGAGCAGGAAAGAAATAGACAAAGGAGGCATGCTCATACTAGTATTCCGTGGCAGTATGCGGGTTATCGCCAACCGACCATTGAGGAGCCAATGAGAACTAACTACCTGTTCACATCAGAGTCTGTGACAGAAGGACATCCCGACAAGATCGCCGACCAGATCTCCGACGGAATCCTGGATGCGATTATCGCAAAAGATAAATTTGCCCGAGTCGCCTGCGAGACGATGTTGACCACCGGCATTGCCTTCGTGGCGGGTGAAATCTCCACCAAGGCCTATGTCGAGATTCCCGACATCATTCGCGAGGTCATCAAAGACGTCGGCTACTGCGACGCGGCCTGGGGATTCGACTACCATACCTGTTCCGTCCTCACCGCCATTCACCAGCAATCGGGCGATATCTCCATGGGCGTGGATTCCGGCGGCGCCGGCGACCAGGGACTGATGTTTGGCTTTGCCAGCGACGAGACCTCTGAGCTTATGCCGATGCCGATCGTCCTCGCCCATCGGCTCACCAAGCGGCTGGCCGAAGTCCGAAAGAAGAACATCCTGCCTTGGGTCCGTCCCGACGGCAAATCCCAAGTGACCGTGGAGTACAAGAACGGAAAGCCGGTCCGGATCGACACCATCGTCGTATCGACCCAACATAGCCCAGACGTGACGAACAAACAGATCGAGCGCGACATCATGGAGAAAGTCATCAAACCCATGATGCCGAAAGGGCTCTATGACCAGACCAGCGTGAAGCACCACATCAATCCTACCGGCCGCTTCGTGGTCGGCGGGCCGATGGGCGACACAGGGCTGACGGGCCGCAAGATCATCGTCGACACCTACGGCGGGCACGGCAGCCATGGCGGCGGCTGCTTCTCCGGCAAAGATCCCACGAAAGTGGACCGGTCGGCCTCGTACATGGCCCGTTATATCGCGAAAAACATCGTCGCCGCCAGGCTGGCGAGAAAATGCGAGGTACAGCTCGCCTATGCGATCGGTATCGCCGACCCAGTCTCAGTGCTGGTCGACACGATGGGCACGGAAAAGGTGGCGGTTGAGAATCTGGACAAGCTTGTGAGAAAGCACTTCCCCTTGACTCCACTTGGCATCATCAACCATCTCAAGCTCCGCCGGCCGATCTTCCGAAAGACCGCCGCCTATGGGCACTTTGGCCGGAACGAGCCGGGGTTCACCTGGGAAAAGACCGACAAGGCCAACATCTTGCGCAAAGACGCTGGCCTCTAGTTCGACTTGTTACCGACCGATATATGTAAGGGGGCGGGTTGCAGAACCCGCCCCCTTTCCCCCGACCACCCATCACCCATACGCATCACTCATCACGCAGGAGGTTTTCGTGGAATACGATGTGAAGGATATGAAGTTAGCGGACCAGGGCAAACTCAAGATTGAATGGGCCGAAGCCACCATGCCGGTGCTGCGGCTGATCAAGAAGCGCTTCCTGAAGGAAAAGCCCTTCAAGGGCCTGCGGATGACCGCCTGCCTCCACGTCACGACTGAAACCGCCAATTTGATGAAAACACTCCAGGCCGGCGGAGCCGATGTCCGGCTCTGCGCCTCCAATCCGCTGAGCACCCAAGACGAAATCGCGGCATCGCTCGTCAAGCACGACGGTATTCCAACCTTCGCCATTAAGGGCGAAGACAACAAGACCTATTACAAGCACATTCTATCGGCCATCGCCCACAAGCCCCAGATCACGATGGACGACGGAGCCGATGTCGTTTCGCTCATCCATTCCAAGCGGAAGGACTTGCTCAAATACGTGATCGGCGGCACGGAAGAGACCACCACCGGCGTCATCCGCCTCCGCAGCATGGCCGAGAAGAAAGTGCTGAAGTTCCCGGTGATCTCCGTGAACGACGCCGACACCAAGCACCTCTTCGACAACCGCTACGGCACCGGCCAGAGCACGATCGACGGGATCATCCGCGCGACCAACCGCTTGATCTGCGGCACCACCTTCGTCGTCGCCGGCTACGGCTGGTGCGGACGCGGGATCGCCATGCGCGCCAAGGGCATGGGCGCCGACGTCGTGATCACCGAGATCGACCCGGTCAAGGCGATTGAAGCGGTCATGGATGGGTTCCGCGTCATGCCGATGGAGCAGGCCGCGTTGATCGGCGATTTCTTCGTCACGGTCACCGGCAATCTGAAAGTCATTCGCCGCGAGCACTTCGCCGTCATGAAGGAAGGGGCCATCGTCTGCAACTCAGGCCACTTCAACGTCGAATTGGACATTCCAGCCTTGGAGAGCTTGAGCAAGAGAAAGCGCCTCATCAGACCGGGCGTCGAGCAATTCACGCTGAAGACTGGCCATCGGGTCAGCCTCCTCGGCGAGGGACGGCTCGTGAACCTGGCGACAGCCGAGGGCCATCCTTCCAGCGTCATGGACATGAGCTTCGCGAACCAGGCGCTCGGGGCCGAGTACTTGGTGAAGAATTACAAGAAGCTGGAGAAGAAAGTCTACCCGGTTCCTCCGGTGATCGACAAGGAAATCGCCCGGCTCAAACTCGCTGGCATGGGGATGAAGATCGATACGCTGACGAAGGAGCAAGTGAAGTATCTCGCATCCTGGGAAATGGGCACATAGCAGGAATGCTGAAAATGTCCCCCAGCGTCGTTCTCAGTCGCTCGTCTCCCTGCAACGTACCGCAAGGGTACGCTTCAGTCACCGAGCTCCCTGCGGCCTTGCTGGGATGCCATTTTGAGCATCCTGCATTCGGACTGGGTTCGGTAAATGCGCGCAGTTAAGAGCATCTACTTCGCACCTGCGGAGAGAGAGTAAACGGAAAGGCCACCGAAAACGGTGGCCTTTTTGTTTGGGGTCAAGGAGATGGTGGCTGACACCTCCCCCCTACCGCAAAGTCGTTGCCCGTATCCATCACTCCGTCTAAAGCCTAGTCCCTACGCTGCCGTTTAATCGTTCCTTAAGTCACCTTTTGTACTCCTGGTGATATTCCAATGGCGCAAATGCTTTCCTTGCTTTAATATCCCTCTCATGACTGAATCCCCCAATGGCAGGCGCCCACTTGCAGACCTGATTAGGGTGAAACTTGGCGAAGGTGTTATGGGAGCTGGATTCCTTTTCTTCTCTGCGACCCTCCTCATTCTCGGGGTGCAAGTCTTTTTTTATCTCAAATCAGGCGCATGGCCGAAATGGGTGCTGTTCGGGCTCATCAACTCGGCATTGCCTATTCCGTTCATTGAATGGCTCTCATCCCCGCAGGACTGGCACGGCCTGCATAAGATCGTCGCGTGGATTTTATTGGAAGGCCCCCTCGTGCTTGACGTCATGGCGCTGTCATTTATCTGCATTTTTGGAGGTGGCAAAATTGCCGAAGACTAACGCCATGAAGTCAAAAAACTGGGACATTCTGAATTTCCTATACCGCAAGTGGTGCGGGCTGGCGGGAGCGGATGTCACCTGAGGCGCGGGGACCCAGCCGAGGCTTGGCCACGGAAACTGACCGGGGAAAGAAACGGTGTCTGACACCTTCCTCTCACCTGAAATGCCCTCATTTGCCCGCTCACCTCTTGCGACCAGTTAGTAACCCTCCTACAATGAGTCTCCCTGCGAGGCCCCCATGTCCTTCGTGCTCCGCCCCTTTCGTCGCTTCCCCGTGCAATGCGCTGTGACGTATCACGCTGGTCTGTTCCCCAAGCTGCCGCTGGCCTACTGTTCGGGTTCTGGGTCACACCTTCCTGCAGTAGGCGAGGCCTCCCGCTGTAGATCAATAGGGAAAATAAATCCGTCACCGATGAATCGCCATTTCATTCAACCTAATGCGAGAGGGGCTGTATGATTGTCACAGTTTATAAGGGGGGATCTTATGGCATACGGGTTGGCCTACCAAATGTCCGGACCTACTTCAATCGTCACTGGAAAAATATTCGCGTCAGGATCGGCGGAACTTTCCACTCGTTTCCGCTAACGAAGACCTTCTGGACTAGCTGCCCTGAATTCAGAGGAGTGGTGATCCGACAGTGGCTTCTTAGGCGCGGAAAATCGAAATGGCCAAAGGGGCGGCCACCTATGTTCACTCTACTTCGGCTTGGTAAAAAAAGGTTCCGATTGAGGTAACGGAGACAAAAACGGGGACATTCTGAGCTACCCCTGGTTTTGTGGACACCAGGTTAAGAGTCACTGACCCGTCGCTCGAACTCCAGCGGCGTGAGATAGCCCAGGCTCTGATGCAGC